>NZ_LRIB01000055.1:0-1946 GCF_001758715.1 Janthinobacterium sp. HH104
AGCCGCGCCGCGCCGCGCGCGCCCTGTACTGGAAGGGCTGGCGCATTTCGTCCATTGCCCGACACTTAGGGATCAAGCGCAGCACCATCAATAGCTGGAAACTGCGCGACGAATGGGACAAGGCGCAGGCCATCGAGCACGTCGAAGCAGCGGCCGAGCTGCGCTTGGTGAAACTGATCGAAAAAGAGGTCAAGAGCGGCAGCGACTACAAGGAAATCGATCTGCTGATGCGCGCTATCGTGCAGGCGGCGCGCGTGCGCCGCTACGAGCAGCCGGGTGGCAACGAGGTCGATCTCAACCCCAAGCTGGCGAACCGCAATGCCGCCCCGAAGAAGAAGCCGACGCGCAACGATTTCAGCGAAGAACAGAAAATCCAGCTGCTCGACGCCTTCCAGGACTCGCTCTTCGACTATCAAAAGGTCTGGTATCGCAACGGCGACCAGCGCACGCGCGCCATTCTCAAAAGCCGCCAGATCGGCGCCACCTGGTACTTCGCGCGCGAGGCGCTGGCCGACGCCATGGCGACGGGCCGCAACCAGATTTTCCTGTCCGCCTCAAAAAGCCAGGCGCACGTCTTCAAGCAATACATCGTGCAGTTCGCGCGCGAGGCGGCCGGCATCGAGCTGACGGGCGATCCCATCGTCTTGCCGAACGGCGCGCACCTGTATTTCCTGGGCACCAATGCGCGCACGGCGCAGGGCTACCACGGCAATTTCTACTTCGATGAATTCTTCTGGACGCAGAATTTCCAGGAGTTGAACAAGGTGGCCTCGGGCATGGCCATCCACAAGAAGTGGCGCAAGACCTACTTTTCCACGCCATCCTCGACCACGCACCAGGCTTACCCGTTCTGGACGGGTGAGCTGTTCAACAAGCGCCGCGCCAAGGCCGATCAAGTCAACATCGACGTCAGCCACAGCCGTCTGTCGTCCGGCTTTACTGGAGAGGACAAGATTTGGCGTCAGATCGTCACCATCCTCGATGCCGAGCGTGGCGGCTGCAACCTGTTCGACATCGACGAGCTGCGCAACTTCGAATACAGCCCGGACCAGTTCGACAATCTGCTGATGTGCAATTTTATCGACGACTCGGCCTCGGTCTTCCCGCTGGCCGAGCTGCAGCGTTGCATGGTCGATTCGTGGGTCGAGTGGGACGACTACAAGCCCTTGCTGGGCCTGCGCCCGTTCGGTAACCGGCCCGTGTGGATCGGCTACGACCCGGCCTTGAACGGCGACAGCGCCGGCTGCGTCGTGCTGGCGCCGCCCATGACGGCCGGCGGCAAGTTCCGCATCCTGGAGCGCCACCAGTGGCGCGGGCAGAGCTTCGAGGATCACGCCGACGCCATCCGCCAGATGACCCAGCGCTACAACGTCGAATACATCGGCATCGACACGACCGGCATGGGCATCGGCGTGCTGCCGATCGTGCGCGGCTTCTTCCCGGCTGTGACGGCCCTGAACTACTCGCCCGAAGTCAAAACCCGCATGGTGCTGAAAGCCAAAAACATCATCAGCAAGGGCCGGCTGGAATTTGACGCCGGCTGGACCGACATCGCGCAATCGTTCATGGCCATCCACAAGACCCTGACACCAAGCGGGCGGCACGTCACCTATGTGGCTGGCCGCAGCGATGAAACCGGCCACGCCGATCTGGCGTGGGCCTGCATGCACGCCCTCGATCACGAGCCCTTCGAAGGCACCACCGACAACCACCACTCTTTCATGGAGATTTATTCTTGAGCAAAGCACGACACATGCGCGCGCGCGGCCGACAGGCCGAGAGCACCCCATCAACAGCGGCCACGGCGCCGGCCGCCGGCATCGAGGCGTTTTCCTTCGGCGACCCGACGCCCGTGCTCGAGCACGCCGACATTCTCGACTGCTTCGAGTGTTGGAAGAACGGCCACTGGTATGAGCCGCCCGTCAACCTGGCCGGCCTGGCCAAGT
>NZ_LRIB01000056.1:0-1495 GCF_001758715.1 Janthinobacterium sp. HH104
CACCGAAGGCGCCACCACGGACGGCCGCAACATCGACCGCGCCACCATCGAGCAGATCGCCGCCACCTACAACCCAAAAACCTACGGCGCGCGCATCTGGCTGGAACACATTCGCGGCATCCTGCCCGACAGCCAGTTCAAGGCCTACGGCGACGTGATCGCCGTGAAAGCAGAGGAAGTGGACACCGATAGTGGCAAGAAACTGGCCCTGTTCGCGCAGATCGAACCCACGCCGGAGCTGGTCGCCATCAACAAGGCGAAACAAAAGCTG
Organism: Janthinobacterium sp. HH104; assembly: GCF_001758715.1. NCBI lineage: Bacteria > Pseudomonadati > Pseudomonadota > Betaproteobacteria > Burkholderiales > Oxalobacteraceae > Janthinobacterium > Janthinobacterium sp. HH104. The sequence goes on from NZ_LRIB01000056.1 coordinate 272, forward strand.
TACACCAGCCTGGAAATTCAACCCGACTTTGCCGACTCGTCGCAGCCCTATCTGGTCGGCCTGGGCGTCACCGACAGTCCGGCCAGCTTGGGCACCGAGGCGCTGAAATTCTCCGCTGGCCGCAAGCAGCAAAGCGCCAACCTGTTCACTTCCGCCGTCGAGGTGACGCTGGAATTTGACGAGCCGCAGGGCATCAAGCTGGCCGACGCCGTAAAAAACCTGCTGTCGCGCTTTTCGAATAAATCCGGCGCCGACGCCGCGCAGTTCGCCGACATCAGCGAAGCCGTCGAGGCGCTGGCCGGCCACGTCGTCACCGTCAACGACAACTACACGGGAACCCTGGCCCGCCTGGAGAAAACCGAAACAGCCTTGAAGGCCACGCAGGACGACCTGGCCTCCTTCAAGGCGCAGATGGACGAGGCGCCTGGCAACGGCCCGCGCCGCCCGGCCGCGACCGGCAACGACGGCGCCGTGCAGACCGAGTTCTAAGACCCCGCGCTATCCACCTACCCCATTCAACAACGGAGCACTGATTTATGAAAAAGCAAACGCGCCAGGTCTTTGGCCAATACGAAACCCGCCTGGGCCAGTTGAACGACACGGACAATGTGGCCAAGACGTTCAGCGTCACGCCCAGCGTGCAGCAAAAGCTGGAAAACAAGATGCAGGAATCGAGCGAGTTTCTGTCGAAAGTGAACATCATCGGCGTGACCGAGCAGGAAGGCGAAAAGCTGGGCCTGGGCGTGTCCGGCCCGATTGCCGGCCGCACCAATACCAAGGACAAGGAACGCAAGACGCGCGACCTGTCCACCCTGGACGGCACCAAATACCGCTGCGAGCAAACCAACTTCGACACGCATTTGAACTATGCGAAGTTGGACGCGTGGGCCAAGTTCCCCGACTTCCAGTCGCGCGTGGCCAACGCCATTTTGACGCGCCAGGCGCTGGACCGCATCGTCATCGGCTTCAATGGCGTGAAAGCCATGGCCGACACCGATCTGGATGCCAATCCGCTGCTGCAGGATGTCAACAAGGGCTGGCTGCAGCACCTGCGCGAGCTGGCGCCCGAGCGCGTGCTGGGCCTGGTCGCCGCCGGCATGCCGAGCAAGGTCATCATCGGCGACGTGGACGGCGCCGACTATGCCAACCTGGACGCAGCCGTCACCGATGCCGTCAACCTGCTGGACCCGTGGTATCAGGAAGACACCAATCTGGTGGCCATCG
>NZ_LRIB01000057.1:0-15384 GCF_001758715.1 Janthinobacterium sp. HH104
GACACGCCCGTGCTCGTCACCAACGTGCTGGCCGCCATGGGCAAGGCCGGCAAGACCGGCACCTTGTACCGCGCGCTTGAAGCGATTGCCGCACAGACCAAGCCCCTGACGGTCGTGGTGCGCGTGGCAGAAGGCGAAACGGAAGCGGAAACGACCACCAATGCCGTGGGCGGTGTCTCGCCGGACGGCAAGTACCTGGGCGCCAAGGCGCTGCTGGCCGCGCAAAGCAAACTGGGCGTGAAACCGCGCATCCTGGGCGCGCCGGGCTTGGACACCCAGGCCGTCACCAACGCCCTGGCCAGCGTGGCGCAGCGCCTGCGCGGCTTCGTGTATGCATCCGCCTATGGCTGCGCCACCGTCACGGCGGCCACCGCCTATCGTGGCCAGTTCGGCCAGCGCGAAGTCATGATCATCTGGCCGGACTTCGTGAACTGGAATACGGCCGCCGACGAGGAGGCCAGCATTTCCGCCGTGGCCTACGCCATGGGCCTGCGCGCTAAGATCGACGAAGAAACGGGCTGGCACAAGACTTTGTCGAATGTGGTCGTCAACGGCCCGACCGGCATCAGCAAGGACGTGTTTTTCGACCTGCAAGACCCGGCCACCGATGCCGGTGTGCTCAACGCCAAGGAAGTGACCACCCTGATTAACATGGGCGGTTACCGCTTTTGGGGTTCGCGTACCTGCGAGGAACCGGGCGGCTTCTTCTACTTTGAGAGCTACACGCGCACGGCGCAAGTGCTGGCCGACACCATTGCCGAGGCGCACTTCGCCTATGTCGACGTGCCGCTGCATCCGTCCCTGGTGCGCGATCTGCTGGAAAGCATCAACGCCAAGTTCCGCGACTTGAAACTGCAGGGCTACATCATCGACGGCCATGCTTGGTATGACGAGCAATACAACGACAAGACGGCGCTGAAAGACGGCAAGCTGGCCATCGATTACGACTACACGCCCGTGCCGCCGCTGGAAAACCTGAAATTCCAGCAGCGCATTACCGACCGCTACCTGGCCGACTTTGCCTCGCGCATCGCGGCTTAACCATCCCCGTGCCCGCCGCGTGCGGGTGCAACTGACCACTGGAGAACACTATGGGCATGCCCCACAAACTCAAGCAATTCAATGTATTTCAAAACGGTGTTCTGTTCATGGGTATGGTGCCCGAAGTCACCTTACCGAAACTGAGCCGCAAGATGGAAGAGTACCGCGCTGGCGGCATGAGCGGCCCCGTGTCAGTCGACTTCGGCAACGAGGCGCTGTCGCTGGAATGGAGCGCTGGCGGCCTGATCGCCGAAGCCCTGAAACAGTACGGCGCGCACACGCACGGCGCCGTACAACTGCGCTTTGCCGGCGCCTACCAGAACGACGATGACGGCACGGTCGCCGCCGTCGAGGTCGTCGTGCGCGGCCGCTACAAGGAAATCGATATGGGCGCGGCCAAGATGGGCGACGACACCACCCATAAATACACGATGGCTTGCAGCTATTACAAGCTGATGATCGACGGCGCCACCGTCATCGAACTGGACTTCATGAGCGGCACCGAGAACTTCGGCGGCGGCGACACCAATGCTGCTATTCGCAAGGCCATCGGCCTGTAATCCCCTTTTTTTAATCACACCACCACAAGGAACACAGCATGCACAACGATACCCAAAACCAAGCCGTCATCGAACTGGACGACCCGATTAAACGCGGCGACACCTTCATCACCTCGCTGACCGTGCGCAAACCCAAGGCGGGCGCCCTGCGCGGCATTTCCCTCATCGAGCTGGCCAACCTGAATGTGTCGGCCCTGCAGATCGTGCTGCCGCGCATCACCGAGCCGACCCTGACCGCGCACGACATCGCCAACATGGACCCGGCCGACTTGTTGGCCGTGGGCGCCGAGGTTGCCGGTTTTTTGGCGAGCAAAGCCGATCGCCTTTCGGTATCCCCGGCGAAGTAGAAGACGCCATGGCCGACATTGCCGGCGTCTTCCACTGGACGCCGGCGGCAATGGACGGCTTTACGATTGATGAACTGATGGCCTGGCGCGAACGCGCCCGGCAGCGAAGCGGAGCGGAATAGATGGCTGGTCGGGATTTGAGGTTACAGGTAGTGTTTGCAGCGCTGGACAAAATCACCGGCCCGCTGAAAAAAATCATGGGCGGGTCCAGCGAGACGGCGAAGGCCTTGAAGGCGACCAGCGACCGCTTGCGCGAGCTGAATACCCAGCAGAGAAACCTGGGGAAATTCCGCGAACTGCATAGCGGGATCAATGCGACGCGCACCAAGCTCAAGGAAGCGCAGGATAAACTGAATGATCTTGCTGCGAAAATGAAGCAGACCACGACGCCCACGCGCGCCCTGACGCGCGAATTTAACGCGGCAGTCAAAGTCACGCAGGCCTTGACGCTGAAAAGCCGCGAACAAAGCCAGCAATTCCGCGTCCTGCGCACCAGCCTGAAAGACGCCGGCATCGACACGCGCCAGTTGGGCAAGGCCCAAGAATGGCTAAAAAACAGTATCCAGCTGACAAACGTTGAACTGGCCTCGCAACAAAAGCGCCTGGCCGCGTCCGCCGCCAAGCAGCAGCGGGTCACCAACGCCACGCAGCATGCCGGCCAGCTGCGCAACAAGGCGGGCAACCTGGCCATGGCCGGCGCTGGCGCCACCGCCACAGGCGCCGTCATCGGCGCGCCGGTCGTCAAGGGGCTGAACGAGGCCAAGCACTATCAAACGGAAGTGGGCAGGGTCAACGCGCTGGGCCTGGGCGACAAGGTGTCAGCCGAAGCAGTCGCCTTCGCGCGCAACATGAAGACCTACGGCACCAGCCAGCTCGACAACCTGCAGCTCATGCGCGACGGCATGAGCGCCTTTGCCGACGTGCACCACGCGGAAATGGTCGCCCCTACCCTGGCCAAGATGAAGTTTGCCAATCACGCCTTCTTTGGCGAGGCCGAAGGCGCCGACAACGAACGCAAGTTCATGGACATGCTCAAGGTCATCGAGCTGCGCGGCGGCCTGGAGAGCAAGGAAAAGTTTGAAGCCCAGGCCAATATCGTGCAGCAGGTGATTACCGCCACGGGCGGGCGCGTCGGCCCGAATGAATGGCTGAACATGATCAAGACGGGCGGCATCGCGGCCAAGGGCTTGAAAGATGACGCCTTCTACTACCAGATGGAGCCGCTGGTGCAGGAAATGAGCGGCAACCGCGTCGGCACGTCCCTGATGAGCGCCTACCAGAACTTGTATCAGGGCCGCACGACGAAGCGCTCGGCCAAGAAACTGGAAGAATTTGGCTTGATTGGCGACAAAAGCAAGGTCACGCATGATAAAGCGGGACAGCTTTCCTTTCTCAATCCCGGCGCGCTGCTGGGCGCCGAGCTGTTCCGCGAAAACCAGTTCGAATGGCTGGAAAAGGTGCTGTTGCCGCAACTGGCCAAGAAAGGCATCAAAGACAAAAACCAGGTGCTCGACGCCATCGGCAGCATCTTTTCCAACCGCACCGCGTCGAACCTATATTCGCAGATGTATTTACAGCGCGGGCAAATCCACAAGAACGAAAAGCTCAACCGTGGCGCCGCCGATATCGGACGACTGGAAAAACTGGGCCGCGACTCGGCCGCCGGCAAGGAACTGGAAGCGCAGTCAAAACTAGCCAACCTCAAGCTCACCATGGGCGAGAAAATCCTGCCCCTGTATGCGCAGGGGCTGGAAATGGCCATCAGCGCCGTGCAGCGCCTGAATGGCTTCATGGAGCGCAACCCGACAGTGGCCAAGGGCATGATTACCGCCTTTGCCGTGCTGGCCGGCCTGCTGCTGGTGCTCGGCCCGCTGATGCTCGGCATCGCCGCCCTGATCGGCCCGTATGCCATGCTGCACGTCATGTTTGCCAAAATGGGCGTGACGGGCGGCGTGCTCACGCCCATTTTGCGCGGCCTGGGTGGCGCCTTCATGTGGGCGGGCCGCGCCGTGCTGTGGCTGGGTCGTGCCCTGATGCTCAACCCGATTGGCATTGCCATCGCGGTCATTGCCGGCGCCGCCTTCCTGATCTACAAATACTGGGAGCCGATCAAGGCTTTCTTTGGCGGCCTGTGGTCGGACGTCAAGGCGGCATTTTCCGGCGGCTTTACCGGCATCAATAGCCTGATCGCCAACTGGTCGCCGTTGGGCCTGTTCTATCGCGCCTTCGCGGGCGTGCTGGGCTGGTTCGGTATCGCACTGCCTGCCAGGTTCACCGACTTTGCCGCCGACATCCGGGGCCGCCTCGCCAAGGGACTGGCGCCGCTGGCCGGCTTCTTTGCCGGCATCTGGTCGCAGATCAATACCGCCTTTGCCGGCGGCATCGGTGGCGTCGGCGCCCTGATCGCCAACTGGACGCCGCTCGCCCTGTTCTATCGCGCCTTCGCGGGCATGCTTGGCTGGTTCGGCATCGCGCTGCCCGCCAAATTCACCGACTTCGGCGCCAGCATCCTGCAGCGCATCACCGCGTCCTGGGCGCCCATTTTCGCCTTCTTCGGCGATATCTGGTCGCGCCTTCGCACCGTCTGCGCCGGCGGCATGGGCAGCATCAGCGCCCTGATTATCAACTGGTCACCGGTCGGCGTGTTTTATCAGGCGTTCGCGGGCGTCATGAGCTGGTTCGGCATCAAGCTGCCGGCCCAGTTCACGGAGTTCGGCGCCAACATCCTGCGCGGCCTGGTCAACGGCATTACCGGCTCGATGGGCGCCGTCAAGGACGCCATCAGCAATGCCGGTTCCAGCACCATTGCCTGGTTCAAGGAAAAGCTGGGCATCCACAGTCCGAGCCGCGTGTTTGCCCAGCTCGGCGACTACACCATGCAAGGCTTGGCCGTGGGCCTGGACCGCAGCGAGGGCGCGCCCATTGCGAAGGTATCGGGCCTGGCGCAGCGCCTGACACAGCTGGGCGCCGGCATCGCCATCGGCACGGCCACGGCCGTGCCCGCCAGCGCCTTCGACACGCGCGCGCCGCTGCCCGTGGGCGGGTTCGGCGCCGGCATGACGATTCAGGGCGACAAGATCGAAATCACTTTCAACGTACAGGCCGGCACCGATCCCCAGGCCATCGCCCGCGCGGTGAGCGCGGCGCTCGATCAGCGCGACCGCGAAAAGGCGGCGCGCATCCGCTCGTCCTTGCGCGACCACGATTAAGAAAGAAACACCACCATGATGATGATTTTAGGAATGTTCGTGTTCAGCCTGCCGACCTTGGCCTATCACGAGCTGCAGCGGCAAACGGAATGGAAGCACGCCAGCACGGCTCGCGTGGGCCTGCGCGACGCGCACCAGTACGTGGGGCCCGGCGACGACACGATTACCCTGTCGGGCTGGGTGGCGACGGAACTGACCGGCTCCCTGTATTCGCTCGATGCGCTGCGCATGATGGCCGACACGGGCAAGTCGTGGATTCTGATCCAGGGCACGGGGCGTATTCTCGGCTCCTACCGCATCACCAGCATGACCGAGGGGCGCACCATCCTGGACGGCAGCGGCGGCGCGCGCCGCGTCGAGTTCTCGATTGCGCTCAAGCGCGATGACGACGGCGTGCTGGCCATGGTCGGCCTTGGTGACATCGGCGACCTGAAAAACATGCTCAGCATCGACGGCATGACCAGCAGCATCGTCGGCGCGGCCAAGAATGCCGTGGGCAGCGTGGTGGGCAATGTAGTTGGCGGCATCACATCGAAATACGGTGGCGTGGTCAGCGAGATGAAAGACAAGATCGGCGGCAGCATCAGCGGCGCCATCGGCAGCGCGGCGGACAAGTTCAAATGAGCGAGCATATCCCCGCCTTCAAGGTCAGCATCGAGGACAAGGATTTGACGGCCACCGTCTCGCCGCGGCTGATTAATCTGACGTTGACGCTGTGCCGTGGCGACGAGAGCGACCAGCTCGATATTTCCCTGGACGACAGCGACAGTAAACTGGCCCTGCCGCCGCGCGGCGCGCAGATCGCCCTGGCGCTGGGCTGGCAGTCGTCCGGCCTGGTCGACATGGGCAAGTTCACGGTGGACGAGGTGGAGCACAGCGGCGCGCCCGACACCATCACCCTGCGCGCCAGGTCTGCCAACCTGATCGACACGTTTAAACAGCAGCAGGAACATAGCTTTCACAAGACCACTCTGGGCGCCATCATCGAGGCCATCGCCTTTCGCAACGAGCTGGCGTCGGGCGTGTCGGCGCGCCTGCGCGACACGGCCATCGAGCATATCGACCAGACCCACGAAAGCGATGCGGCCTTCTTGCGCCGGCTGGGCAAGAAATACGACGCGGTGGCCACCGTCAAAAATGACACATTGCTCTTCATCCCCATCAACCAGAGCCGCACGGCCAGCGGCAAGGCGCTGCCCGTCATCCCCATCACGCGCGCCCTGGGTGACGGCCACCGCTACCACAGCGCCGAGAGCGACGCCTACACGGGCGTGCGCGCCTTCTGGCACGACGAGCGCTACGCGCGCCGCCGCAGCGTGGTGGCCGGCGTGCCCGGCAACAGCAAGCGCCTGCGCACCACCTTCGCCAGCGAGGCCGACGCGCGCGCGGCCGCCGTCGCCGAATGGCAGCGCATCCTGCGCGGCCTGGCCACCTTTGAAATGAGCCTGGCCCTGGGCAACCCGGCCGTGTTCCCACAATCGCCCGTGACAGTGCAAGGATTCAAGCCCGAGATCGACGCCACCGAGTGGCTATCGGTCAAGGTCACGCACAACCTGGGCGGCAACGGCTTTACCACGCGGGTGGAGTTTGAAACGAAAACGGAAGCGATCGAGGCCGAGCGAGAGGACGAGAAAGACCCGGACGACGGCATCACGGGCGTGGTGGCCAAGTGGAAGGATGTGGCGGCAAAGAAGAAAAAAGCGGGGCAGGAGCAGGCCGGGACGACTGGTACACTCAAGACGCTGGAGCATCTTTACAAGAGCAAGCAGGCCGCCAAGCGTGCGGCACTGCACGCGTGGAAGCATATCGAAGAAGTGCGGGACATCATCCGCGAAAACAGCGAGGAACCGTGGATGCCTACACAAACAGCCGCCGGCGCAGAAACAGCTTGAACGCGCGCCGTTTACATCCGTTCAACGGCTGCTCTCGCCCCAAAGCAGTCATTAATACTCATCCGGGTCAGCAGTCTCGCCGAACAGGAGTTTCCCTGTGTGCCAAATCGATCGCCCAACGTTGTGGATGAGTTGCTCTCCTTGCCGCAATGGGGAGTCTTCTTCATCGACGCCCGCGAGCTTGATCGCATCTGTGACCTTTGAGCCGGTAGGGTGTGCATCTCCCACTCGCATATCATAAACACCGGCAATTTCAGCAAATACACGCCTGGCTCTGTCGTCTCCAATTTTTTCAGCCAAAATACTCTGGAGTAATTTGTTTGAGCCAAGCTTGGCTCTCTCTTTGTGTGTAGAAAGTTTGCGTAGGTCAGCTATATTGAGTCTGTCCGAGAATACGCGAATGATGTCCTTGGCTAACCTGAGTAGGGACGCCCTGTCTTTGCTAGCAAATCTGGATATTTGCTGCCCTGCCTCGGAGTCATCAATGTCATGGGTGAATAGAGATATTTCATATTTATGCCTGAAGCCGTCTTCCAAAAGCCTCATGCTTCCAAAAAACATTTCTTCAACAGCATATGTGGATGCTGGTTTTACCTTCACCTGCGCTTCGAGCAGCTCACTTGAAACTTTTCCTTCAGGAGCTACATTATGCCCTGCCCAGACATGCTGCTCCCATGAGGCAAGTCGTGCAATATCATAAGCATATACAGTGATAAGGTCAGAACTGTTTATCCCGAAATGCGTTTTTAGTCCTGACGTGGATTTAATAGCTCCAGTTTCAGCCGTGTACCATTCCAACTTAAATCCTCGGCTATTCAGAAGCTCATTTACAACGCTGGCCCGAAACCATAGCCAGCGGCCTATATCCTCGTTATCAAGCTCTTTTGATTTCATTCGCGTTCCATCGGTGTCCACGATGAATTGCGGAAGATTCGGATCTGGATCTCCGCGAACGCGAAGGCTTTTTGATTGGTGGTCTATCCATTCCTCACGCCAAAACTCCCCTTCTACCCGTACACCTGTATAGCCGCCCCGATGCCCCTTTGAACTTTCATGGTCAGTGTTCGAGTCATTCTCAGGACCCAACACAGGAGCGTCTTCGTCCTCATCTACGTCGGTTCGCCAGGCTCGAAACATTGCCCACGTTCCACCAAATACATCATCAAGCTTGCGAACAATTAGGCTGAATTTTCCATTATCTCTTTCCTCATTGTAAGGCTGCAAATTTGAATATGCGCTGTCCTCGAACACAGGAACGTTTTCTACTCTCTGTCGGTAGTATGCAATGCGGAGCGACAGGTTTCTGGCAGCTAGATAGTCAAGTAAAAATTCTCTTTTTATTTCTATCTGACTACATTCGCCATCCCCACTGAATGTCTCGCGCGCTACTATAACGAAATTTTCTTCAGGTCTGATCCAGTTGCTCCCCTCTTTAATCAGATTCAGCGCTATTACTAAATCAGGGCTCAGTATCCATTTTTTGCCACCGACAACTGGTTGTGGATGCTCATAAACGAGATTGACGCCTATTGGCTCTTTATCATTGTATTGATATTGGTCGATGGACGCATAATATCCATCTTCATATGCACAAGGCAGGACCGTGTGCCCAATGCCTAGGTCCCTCCATCCCAGACGTTTTTCCACCAGTTGGCGATGCTCTGGCGGGAATGCAACGGAGCCACAGCCGAAATACTCACTGACATGGCCTGCCGCTTTTACATCGTCTTTCTTACTCTCAACTGACGCTCGCAAAGGGACCCACGCCGCGTTCGAAAATACCCTGCGGGTTTCTTTAGTCTGAAGAATCCACTCTTCACTCATGGTCGAATTTCCTTTATTCATGGCAGCATGCTGGGATTAATTAGTAGCCTTCGCGTGGCCTTCGACAGGATGGTTTGCGCGAGCTGGCAGATCAACAGGGCCATCTATGGATGTCGCAATATCAATTATTAATCGCCCTAAATACGTAGTTAGTGGATGACTGCTCTTGGCCGCTAGTTGCCTTAGTCATGAGCAGGCTTATTTGTATTTATACAACGAACCAGCTACAGTGTATCCTGAAATACTAGCTGTTATATTTTGGCCGATGCGAAGGGAACTGAGGTGCGTTTATTGTTGATAGAGGATGATCCGCTGATAGGCGATATGATTAAGGATCATCTGCATGACGAATGTTACGCAGTTGATTGGTTGCGAGATGGCAGTCATGCGGAGCTAGCCCTACAGATCTGCGCCTATGATCTCCTGGTGCTTGACCTAGGCCTGCCCGGAAAGACTGGCATGGAGATTTTACATGCCACGCGGCTAAGCGGTCAGAATTTGCCAGTCATGATCATATCCGGCCATCATACTAAGTCGGCCCGCATTGAAGCACTGGACGCTGGAGCGGATGGATATTTAGTCAAACCATTTGACCTCGACGAACTCGAAGCTCGCATACGCGCATTACTACGACGAGGCAGTAGCCGAACCAGTTCAACAATTACCCATGGATCGTTGACCCTCAACTTGACCAGCCATGAAATTACCTTCCGTGGGCATTTAGTTAAGTTACCACGCCGTCAATTCTCAGTGTTGCGAGCTTTGCTGGACGAACCTGGTTGCGTAGTGAGCAAACGACAGATCGAGGAGAAATTGTACTGTTGGGATACTGAAGTGCAAAGCAACACGGTGGATGCACATATTTATCAACTACGTAAAAAATTTGGTAGCAAATTTATCGAGACGCTTCGCGGCGTCGGATACAAGGTCCGATTACTTTCATAAAAGTACACGGAGATTCTCTCATTTATGCATATCGAAGAACGTATCCACATCGACGCCCCGCCCATGACCATCGACCTTAATTGGAGCGAGGTTGCCGACACTACCGTCCCTCTCCGACAGTCCGCTTTTGGCCGAACTCGGCCGTTATTCCTCACATTCGTCGAGCAAAAGCAAGCGCTGCACTTCTTCGTCACTCGGCTGCCAGTCAGCCCCACGTTCTTCGTAAATCTTTACTAGCCCCAGCAGGGTCAATGGATCATCAGCGACAAAAATACAAGTGTCATCTTCCGCTTGATATTGTTGTTCAGCCGTCTTGTCGCGAGTTACCGCATAGCCAAGCTTTTGCAAGACTCCCAACGCAGGAGCAAGCGTGTTTCCAGCGGCTGCAATTCGAATTTTATGGTGCATTTCAATGATCCCATCATCAATACAGATGCATTTTGTGCAAAGGGCCATACGCTCTTGGCCGGTTGCCGTCGTTGCCAGGTTCCGCCCCATAACGGTCATCTGTTAAAGTAATGGGGGAAATCCAGACTGGATTCTTAACTCTCGCATAAATCTGCGGCCTCGACTGTTAACAGGATGCACCTATGAACGACCAAACCTCTACCGTATTGCGCACCGAGCACACTGGGCTGACTGTCGCGTCGATCAATGGCGTACTTGATTTCTGGACTGAGGTCCTCGGCTTTCAACTCGTGTACCGCAAAGAGCTTGGCGGTGGGCACGCGATGGAACAAGTGGTCGGGGTGTCGGGGGCTTATTTAAGAAACGCTCTCCTTGAGGGTCCCGATGGATATAGAGTTGAGCTGATTGAGTACGATTCGCCGGAAGACCGCGTGGTTTTGAAACAACGTCCATGCGACGTCGGTTCGGCTCATTTGACGTTTGCCGTGACCGATCTTCGCGCAATGCTAAATCGCATGGCCCCTTATGGATGGACGGCAACCGGCGAACCGCAAACTGCGCCTAGCGGAACAATCATGGTCTACACCCGAGGACCTGACGGCCACACCATAGAACTTATGCAACATCCGGAGTGAACTGCCTGTCAGTGAATACTTTATCTTGGTTGCTATCTGGTAGACGTAAGACGGAGAATAACTTCGGCATCAGCTGGGCGGTGCATCATCGGTGTGAGGTTTTAATGGGTGATTACTTGAGCGACCGGTTTTGGCCGAAAGCGGCTCAACGCCCCAACGCCTGCCATAATAACTTTTCGAACCTTTCTTGCGCAAAGTAGAACTTCTCCCGCACTGCTATCCATTTCTCGACATCCTCGTAGGACGGCTCAGTACCTCGCGCTTGAGGGTCAGGTCTGCCATTCCGACACAGGACCAGCTATGCGAATCCGCAAGCTGAAGTCGCTGCGTAAGCTCGGCGCCAATACGCATGCGCAGCATAGTCAGTCGTGCCGTATTAACAATTAGTACATCACAGTTTGCTGTGAGTCTAGACCCCAAGGCTGAGATCGTGTCCGAATGGCAGACCTGCACCCGCCATCGAACATGCAAAGTGCTGTGTCGACGAGGACTCAAAAACGGCGATGGCCATCATCCGCATCGCAGCGGCCGTTGAACTTGATCATGCCGTCGATCGTGATGGAGCCGCTGCGTCGGTTGATGGATAGGCGAGGCTGGTTAAGCCCGTTCAGGCGAAACTGGCCGCGAATTTCGTCGTGCCCCACGATCAGGTCGTTGATAGACCACCAGCCGTTGTTGCTCTCGCCGTGCAGCGGTGGAATCAGACTTTGGGGTAATTGAATCTCGGCGCGGTCGCCGTGGATGGAGATATTGATTGTGGCCTGAAAGTCAGACTTGCCGCTCTCTACACTTTGCTTGGGGACATACTTGTGCTGTTGCGCGTCCCACTCAAACCCGGAACGGACCTCCGCTGTCGGCTTTTCGGCGCCGCCGTAGCAAACGAGTTGAATATCCTCACCGCGATCGTCACGGTAGCGGTCTTGTGCATACCCAGTAGTGGTGAATATAAGGCTTAGCGCTGACAGAAACCGTAGACAGGATTTCACTTGATTACCTCGCGAAGTTAATAATTAATCACTCTATTGTAGTTGATGAGAATGAAGTCATTGAAGGCTATCTGCAACTTTAATCAGGCTGATAGGGAATGACCTTAAAGCCAATGTCCGCAACTGGACGAATCCAGCCGAAGTTGCTCAAACGTTGACTTTATGACACCTTCACGCATCAGATCGGTATGCGTAGTATGCAGACAAAACAAGCAGCAATTACAATAAGCATAAGAAGATGAATCAGTTGCAGACTATTTTTCCTTTTTTCGTCCGCTGCCGGCCACATTAAAAGTCTGCGGCCCAATGATATTCCCCACGAAATTTTGCCCAATCTTGCCGTGGGTTTCAACGTGTGGGGCATTCCCTGCTTGGGATGCTGAGGGCGTTGGCGAGCGCATGCCGCCAATCATCCCAAGTACGCCTGCCTTCCCGCGACCGTCCATACTTCGATAGCCATCCAGCAATTCTCGCTCATCCGAGGTAACTGCTGATTGCATTCTCTCACCCGTAAGTATGTAGTGGACATCGACCCCGATCCCAGCCAACGCTCGTAAGTAAAGCGCATCCGGGGCACGCTCGTCTTGCTCATACAGCGTTTGTGCGCGTCGCTTCAGCCCGCCGACGGCAGCAAAATCTTCTTGATTCATGCCCAGCCGTTGACGCTCTTCTTTTAGTATTTCACCAATTGATCTCATTTGTGCGCAAATTCTTCTTTACAATGCTCTCATTTGAGAGCTATAGTTATGCCATACCATAGCGATTACAGATCATAACATTATGAAAAACGTATCCATAGCGAGGCGCACTACCAAGGGCGTCACGACTAAGCCTCTTGGCGTTCGTCTGACGTCTGATGAGGTAGACGAAGTCGAAGGCTACGCAGAGAAACTTGAGCGCTCCCGTGCCTGGTTTCTACGTTTCCTGATCCTGCGCGGCCTCGCCGATTACAAGCGTGAACTCGCTTCCAAATCCATTCACTAAGGACAACGTCATGTACCCCGATGCAAAACGTATCCGCAGCCACCGCGTCATGCTGCGCCTGGACGATTACGAGCACCAGCTTGTTTCCTCGATCGCCAACTACCAGGGCGAAGAGCTTGCGGTGCTGGTACGCCAGATCGTGATGCGTGAGGCCTTGGCCGTGATCGCCTTGGATGACGCCACTATCGACAGCGTACAGCGTCGCAGCGTTTAAACCGAGTCACTTTCGAGCAACTCTAAAGTTACAGAAAATGCCAGACCATCAAATTAACCTCAATGACGAAGAGCGCGCGGTGCTGGAACTCGTGCGCCAACGCCAGGGGCTGGCAAGTATCGATCAGGCGGCTGAATGGCTCGTCAAGTCGCGCTTACGCAAGCAATCAAAAAACATGACAGGTCGCGGTCGCGCCCTGTACCAAGTGGAAAGAACGCTGAAATGAGAGTCATCGGCCTGCCCTGCCCGCATTGCGAATACACCGTCCGCGCCGTCAAAAGCCGCACGATGTCCGCGATGTTCAAGGAAATCACCTACATGTGCCAGAACCCCGACTGCGGGCACTCCTTCGTGGCAGGCCTGGAAGTGCTGCGCACCCTCTCGCTGTCCGCCATGCCCAAGCCGGACATTCGCATCCCAATGTCCCAGCATGCGCGCGCGGCGGCCACCAGTCAGCTGGCCCTGGACCTGACGGCGGGCTGCTGATGACTATCCCGATCCTCGCGCCGCCGTAACCCGGCCGCCGTAACTTCCCTCTTTTGCTGTGCCCTGCTGCGCTCCCTTTTGAGCGTGCGGGATTCGTTCAACCTGAAATAAGGAAAACCGATGGAAAACACGCTGCACGCCACCCGTCATGCCGACAAATCCATGGCATCAAGCACGATTCGCCCGACCTTGCAAAATTGTATTGTCCCCGTGGCGCCAACGTGTTTTCTGCTGCAAGCCAGCGCAGGCATCGGTATCGCGGCGCTGAGCGCCCACATCCATGAGATTGCCAAGACCTATCACGCCTACGGTGCCGCCAATCTGACCTTCATCGTCAGCGATGCGCAGGCGCTGGAGCGTGACGGCTTTTTCGCGCCAGCCAAGCAACGCGCCCTGGTCGGCAAGCTGTCCATCGAGGTGAACTACCTTTTCGCCACTGAAGCGGGTTCCCGGCACTGCTGCGGCGCATCGCACACGCTCCCGTACTGGGCAGAACACTTTCTCAAGCCAGGGGCACGCTAATGCTGCGCCTGGCCAAAACCTGCGGCATCTGGTTGCTGTCGCTCCTGATCATCATTACCCCTGACGTGCTGCGGGCCATCGGCGCCATCAAGGACTGAACCATGCCGGCGTCCCTTATCGACAACCACCTGTCCTTCCAGCCTGCCGCCGAAATTCTGGCCGCGCGCGACAAGGACATGCCGACGCCACCACGCGCCGGGCATGCGCTGGCCGCCATCGCCGAAGCCAAGGCCCAGCTACGCAGCATCAAGCCGCGCAACCTGGCGCCCTTCATGGCCCAAGCCTGGGGATTGTCGCCGCGTGGTGCCCGCCGTTCCGTGCTGATCGCCGCCGGCATGGACGCCGACCGCTGGGAATCGCCCATCCATTCATTTACCGAGGAAGAGCGCATCGAGCTGCGCGCCGCCACCTCTGCCGCTATCCGTGTGTACGAAAGACTGTTGAATGCAATCTAAACAAATCCTGCTGCCTGCCCCGCAACGCCACGAAGCCTTCTTGCGCTCCGCGCAGTTCGCGCCCGAGCTGGCCCGCATTCCCTACAAGTGGCGCAACCGCGTCATCACGGCCGCCATGGCAAAAATGGCTTGGTCGTCCTGGTACAAAGTCTATGAATCCGTCGCCACCAGCTTTGTGCGCGAGTTCGCCGAGCAGTACGTGCCGGCCGGTGTTGACCTGTCGCAAAGCGACGCCGACATCGTGACCACCGCCGAGCGCGCGGCAGACGGCGTGACCAAAATGCTGTGGATGGCCGTGTCCGACACGCACGCCCTGCAGATCATGGAAGACGAATGCGCCTCGTATGGCATCGAGCTGCCCGAGTTCGACACGCTGGCCGACACCATCGCCCGCCTGGTGGACGCCCGCTGGTGGCGCCGCCAGTTGCGCAAGCGCGTCAAGCGCGCCTTTGAAGCGGGCAATATCCGCCTGGGCTATGTGAACTATCGCGGCGAACCCTACGCCAGCAACGACGCCGTGTTGTCGCGCCTGGCGCAGAACCGCCGCAACGCGGCAGCGCTGGCCGCAACGCTGGTGCAAAACGAGAGCGGCCAGCAATTCAGCATTGCCGAGCTGGCCGAGAAAACGACTGCGAATAAAGCCATCCGGCGCGGCGAGCTGATGTTGCGCATCAACGGCTTTGAACAGATCGCCCGCGAGTGCGGCGACCAGGGAATCTTCATCACCTGGACGTGCCCATCGCGCTTCCACGCCATGCAGCACAGCGGCAAACCAAACGACAAGTTCGACGGTTCAACGCCGCGCGAGGCAAATGCCTACCTGGGCAAGATGACATCGCTGTGCCGCTCTGCCCTGGCGCGCCGTGGCATCGGCCT
>NZ_LRIB01000058.1:0-183073 GCF_001758715.1 Janthinobacterium sp. HH104
ACAAAGCGTTGTGTTTGTCAGCTGCGAAGAAGGAAGAGTATGAAGCATTTCGCTAAATCCGTCAACTCCTTCTTTTTTCTCACCGCACTCGGCATTTGCATGCGTCGTTCAGCGAGGGGGAGAATTATAGCCCTGGCCCGGACTCCCCGCAAGCGCTAATTTGCATCTGGGCAAATATTGCTGTGTGATATCGTAGCACCGACAATTCCCTGCCTCATCCACCCTGATTCCCATGCCTATCCCACATATTTCACCAACCGCTAATGCAACACTGGCCAGCGCCCTCGAACACGCCATCAATAGCAAGACCAAACCGCTGGGCAGTCTCGGCATGCTGGAAACCCTGGCCCGCCAGATCGGCCTGATCCAGCAAAGCACGCAACTGGCATTGCGCCAGCCCGCCATCATCGTTTTCGCGGCGGACCATGGCGTCGTCGCCGAAGGCATTTCCGCCTACCCGCAAAGTGTGACCTGGCAAATGGTGGAGAACTTCCTCGGCAACGGTGCCGCCATCAACGTCTTCGCCCGCCAGGCAGATTGCGCTCTCTATATAGTAGACGCCGGCGTGAACCATGATTTCGGCCCACGCGACGGCTTGCTAGACCGCAAGCAAGGCCCCGGCACCCGCAACTTTGCCAAAGAGTCCGCCATGAGCCAGGAACAATGTCTGGCCGCCATGCAGGCGGGGATGGACCTGGTCGCCACCCTGGACGGCAATGTGCTGGGCTTTGGCGAAATGGGCATCGGCAACACCACGGCCGCCGCCGCACTGATGCACAAACTGACGCGAACACCGGTCGCCGACTGCGTGGGCGCCGGCACCGGCCTGTCGAAGGAAGGGATACTGCACAAACAGCAGGTGATCGAAGCGGCCGTCGCCCATCATGCGGCAGTCAACGAGCCACTCGACGTGCTTGCCACCTTTGGCGGCTTCGAAATCGCCATGATGGCGGGCGCTATGCTCAAAGCGGCCGAACGGCGCATGATCTTGCTGATCGACGGCTTTATCGTCAGCAGCGCCCTGCTGGTGGCGGCCCGTTTGCAGCCGGCCATTCTTGATTACTGCGTGTTTTCGCACTGCTCCGATGAAAACGGCCACCGCCAGCTGCTGGAAAGCCTGGGAGCGCGTCCGTTGCTGCAGCTCGATTTGCGCCTCGGCGAAGGCACGGGTTCGGCGCTGGCCTTGCCGCTGCTGCACGCGGCCGTCAACTTCATGCGCGAGATGGCGACGTTTGCCTCGGCCCAGGTCAGCGAAAAGTCCACGCCAGACTAAGACGATGACTAATCCCGTTTCCGCCGCCATCCACCAGTGCCGCCTGTTCTTTATCGCGCTACAGTTCTTCACGCGCCTGCCGATACCGCGCTGGGTGGGTTTCGAGCCGGCCTGGCTGCAGCACGCCTCGCGCTACTTTCCGCTGGTCGGTGTGGTGGTGGCGGCCATCAGTAGCGCCGTGTATCTGCTGGCCGGCTGGCTTCTGCCTTCGGCCGTGGCCGTGCTGCTGGCCGTCGCCGCTGGCATCTACCTGACGGGCGCCTTCCATGAAGACGGCTTTGTCGACATGTGCGACGGCTTTGGCGGCGGCATGACGCGCGAGCGGGTACTGGAAATCATGAAGGATTCGCGCATCGGCGCGTATGGCGCCATTGGCATCCTGTGCCTGCTGGCCATCAAATGCGCGGCGCTCGCATCGCTGCCGCCTGCCATTGTGGTGGCAACCTTACTCATCGCCCATCCGCTTTCGCGCCTGGCTGCCGTCTCGCTGATCTGGGCCATGGATTATGCGCGCGATGAAGGCAAGGCCAAGCCGATGGCGCAGGAGATGACTACGGGAGAATTCATCATCGCCGCCGTCTGCGGTCTGCTGCCCGGCATCGCCTGCGGCCTGCTGGGAATATTTGACTGGGCCACGCTGGTCTTTGCCATCGTGGCGGCGGCAGCGGCCGCATTCTGGCTGGGCCGCAAATGCCAGCGCCGCCTGCAAGGCTATACGGGCGACTGCTTGGGCGCCGTGCAGCAGGTGGCGGAAGTGGCGATTTATCTTGCCATCCTGTCGAGTTTTCAACCTCCATTGCGCTTCTACTGAACAAGCATGCGCCTGATCCTAGTCCGCCACCCCACGCCGCAGGTGACCAGCGGCACCTGCTATGGCCGCAGCGACGTGGCGGTGGCGCCACATGAAATGGCCACGGTGCGCGCCCATTTGCAAGCAACGCTGCCAGCCGGTGTGCCGCTCTACGCGAGTCCACTGCGCCGCTGCGCCGGCCTGGCATCAGCATTGGCGCAAGACTTGCCGTCCAGCGCTCTGCACCTTGACGCGCGGCTGGCCGAAATGGATTTTGGCGCCTGGGAAATGCAGCCCTGGCACGCGATTGCGCGCGCGGAAATCGATGCCTGGGCTGCCGACCTGGCCTGGTACCGCCCCGGCGGGGGTGAGAATGTGCTGGCGATGGCCGCCCGCGTCGATGCGTTTTTAGGCGATCTGTTGCGCGAACAACACGAAACGGCCATCATCATCTGCCATGCGGGCACCATCCGCCTGCTGTCGGCATTCCAAGCCCGGCTGCCATTGGAGGAAACGGCCCTGCTGGCCGCCCGTTCCGCCCATAAAATCGCCTACGGTGCGACGGTCGTCGTCGATTTCTGATATCGAAGCGTCCAGCCAGCCATTTCAGTCCACGCCCACTGCACGTATAATGGCGGGGTTTTGGTGCCCGCGTTCATGTCCATGAGCGCAGTTAAACGGGAAACACGATGCCGCGCTCGCGGCGAACGTGTGCTGCCCCCGCAACGGTAAGCAAGTGTCGCCCCTCCCAACAGGACGCGGGCGACAAGCTATCTCTGACAACCACTGTGCTTGCAATCATCGAGCATGGGAAGGTGGGATAGCCGCACTTGCCAGCCCGGATACCGGCCAGGACAGGTGGAAGTGTGCGAACGGGGATGTTCGCGATCCGAATGGCCCCTGTGGCCATCTTCGATCGTCATCTTCAGTTCCCACTTCTGTTCAATCTGGCCTACGGGGACGTCGGCTGGTTGCATATTACTTACTGAAAATTATCATGACCCATGCTGTTTCCCGCCACGCGGCGCTCACGTCGCTCGCGCTAGCCATTGCCGCGCCTGCCGCTTTCGCCCAAGCCACGCCAGACACCTTCGATCCTGTCGTCGTCACCGCCAACCGCTACCCGCAGCACCTGAGCGAAGTGTTGAGCGATACGCAGACCATCAGCTCGGAAGACATCGCGCGTTCGGGCGCCGGTACGCTGATCGACCTGCTGCAAAAACAGCGCGGCATTGAAGTCAATCGCAGTGGCGGCCCAGGCACCAATTCGAGCGTTTTCATTCGCGGCGCGAACGCCAACCAGAATATCGTACTGGTCGACGGCGTGCGCATCGGTTCCGCCACATCGGGCACTGCCAACTGGAGCGCCCTGCCTTTGTCGAGCATCGATCACGTTGAAATCGTCTACGGTCCACTGAGCACCATGTATGGTGCCGATGCTGTCGGCGGCGTGATCCAGATCTTTACCAAGAAAGGCGACGGCGCGGCGCGCTTTTCCGCCTTCGCTGGCTATGGCCGCTACAACACGCGTCAGGCGGAAGCCAGCGTTGCTGGCTCTACTGGTGGCAACAACAACAACTTCAGCTATGCGCTGACTGCGGGCAAGGAAAAATCGGATGGCTTTTCCGCCTCCAAGCTGGGCGCCTCGACGTACACCTACAATCCGGACAAAGACGGCTACGACAAGGAAAGCGTCAGTGGCCAGTTTGGCTACCAGATGGCCAAAGGCCATGATGTCGGCCTGACTTTCCTGAAAAGCAAACTGGATGCGCAGTACGATTCGGGCTTGGGCTTCGACGCACGCAACTACAATAAGCTGGAAAACATCTCGGTCTTCACGAAGAACCAGTTCTTGCCGAACTGGAGCAGTGAGCTGCGCTACGCACAGGCGAAGGACAAACAAACCTCGGTTTCCGCCACCGGCGCCTTCGGCAGAAGCCAGTTCGACACCAAGCAAAGCGACATCAGCTGGCAAAACGATATTCTCATCGGCCGTGACACCCTGCAACTGCTGGGTGAATACCGTGACGAAGACGTCGTGAGCTCCGCAAAAGGCCTGTCCGGCGGACGCAATACCAAATCGTTCGCAGCATCGTATAACCTGGTGCGCGGCGCTCACCTGGCCAGCATCAGCGGCCGTCGCGACGACAGCTCGGCGTACGGCACGCACAACACGGGCAGCGTTGCCTATGGCTATCGTTTCAGCAATGCCTTGCGCGCCAGCGCCAGTTATGGCACAAGCTTCCGCGCACCTACTTTCAACGATCTGTACTACCCTGATTCCGGCATCCCGACGAACAAGCCGGAAAAAGGCCGCAATGCTGAAATCGGCTTGCATTACAACGATGGCCAATCGCAACTGAGCGCGACCTATTACCATAACAAGATTACCGACATGCTCACCTATGTGTCGGCTTGCCCGGTAATCGGCTGGAAACCAGGCTATGGCTGCAGCATGAATGTCGACAAAGCCCTGCTCGAAGGCTTGACATTGGCTGGCGCGCGCAAATTCGGCGCCTTCAACGTCAGTGGCAATATCGATCTGCAAGATCCTCGCAATGAGACCACAGACAAACAACTGGCACGCCGCGCGAAAAAGCATGCCAATTTCGCCGTCGATTACACGACCGGTCCTTTGACCGCCGGTACGGAATGGCAGTTGTCAGGCAAGCGTTTTGAAGATCCCGCCAACAAAACCACCCTCGGTGGCTATGGCTTGCTGAACCTGTACACCACCTACCAGTTCGCGCGCGACTGGTCGGTGCTGGCACGCTGGAACAACATCACCAACAAGGACTATGAACTGGGCCGCTTTTACGCGACGCCAGGTTCGAACCTCTTCGTTGGCGTACGCTACGGCATGAAATAAACATGATGTAATGATGTAAGCTGCGGGCGGTGGCGCTATCCGTCATCGCCCGCAGTGCAGTTCTGCGGTCCCCGTTTTAAAGGTATGCATGCACCCATTTTTCCGCAATATGCGCCACCGCGCCACCGTGATCCTCACGGTGCTGATCGTGTGCGCGATTGCCAGCCTGATTTTCTCCGGCATGATCGGTTCGATCGCCATTCCGCTCGCCGACCTGCCTTCCGCCCTGTTCCATGTCGTGCAGGGCAAGACCGACACACTCGCCACCACCCTGCTCGACCTGCGCCTGGGCCGCGCGCTAACCGCCTTTGTCACCGGCGCGGCGCTGTCGCTGGCGGGCCTGATGATGCAGGCTCTCCTGCGCAATCCCCTGGCGGACCCGTATGTGCTGGGCATTTCCGCCGGCGCTTCCGTCGGCGCGCTGGCCGCGCTGCTGTTCATGTGCGCGCTGTGGGTGGTCGATGCTGCCGCCTTTGCCGGCGCCGTCGGCGTATCGATGCTGCTGTACTTCTTTGCCCGGCGCGACCTGCGCGGCGGCACGGCGGCCGAAGGCGGCGCTTCGCTCTTGCTGCTGACGGGCGTGATCCTCGCCTCGGCCTGCATGGCCATCGTCACCCTGATGCTGTCCATCGCCCCGGAAAGCCGCTTGCGCAGCATGGTATTCTGGATGATCGGCGACCTGTCCGGCGCACCGGCGCGGCTGATGCCGTGGCTGGTCCTGGCCGGCGCCCTAGTCTTCGCCTTGCGCTGCGCGCGCTCGCTGAACGTCATGGCGCTGCACGCGGAAGCGGCCAGCACCCTGGGCGTGCGCGTGGGCGCGCTGCGCAAGGGACTGTTCTTCTGTTCCGGCCTGCTTACGGCCAGCGCCGTCACCAGCGCCGGCAGCGTGGGCTTCGTCGGTCTGATCGTGCCGCATGCGCTGCGCTTTGCCTGCGGCCCCGATCACCGCCTGCTGATCCCCGCCGCCGCGCTGGCTGGCGGCACTTTCCTCGTACTGGCCGATACCTTGGCGCGCACCGTGCTGGCACCCTTGCAGCTGCCAGTCGGCGTCGTCACGGCCATGATCGGCGCGCCCGTCTTCCTGTACCAATTGCACCGTTTGCGCAGGGGATGAAACAAGCATGATACGCACCTACCAACTCGGCCTGAAAGCGGGCACACGCTCCCTCGTGGAAAACCTCATCTGGCAAATCAGGGATGGCGAATGCTGGAGCGTGATCGGCCGCAACGGCGCTGGCAAAAGCACCTTGCTGCGCACCCTGGCCGGCTTGCGCGAACCGGATGCCGGCCACGTGACGATACAGGGCCGCGCCCTGATCGACTGGCCATTGGAAGAGCTGGCGCGCGAACGGGCTTTCCTGGCGCAGGCGCGCCACGATGCGTTCTCGTACCGCGTCATTGAAACGGTGCTGTCGGCGCGCCACCCGTATCACGACAATCACTATTGGGAAGGCAGCGACGACCAGCGCATCGCCCTGGCGGCGCTGGCCTCGATGGAAGTCGAGCACCTGGCCGAGCGCGACGTACGCAGCCTGTCCGGCGGCGAACGCCAGCGCGTGGCGATCGCCGCCATGCTGGCGCAAGATACGCCCTTGCTGCTGCTCGATGAACCGGCCAATGCGCTGGACCTGGCACACCAGGTCAGCGTCATGGGCCTGCTGGCCAGACTGTGCCGCGAACAGAACAAAACCGTGATCATGGTGGGGCATGACCTGAACCTGGCGCACAGCGTCTCGACCCATGCGCTGCTGCTGATGGGCGATGGCGGCTGGCTGGCAGGTCCCGTGGCCGACGTGATGCAGGCGTCCATCCTGGGCGACTACCTGGGCCACCCGATCGAGATCATCGAGCACGGCAAACGCAAGATATTCATACCAAAAGAGGACTGACATGAGCGAAAACAAAACCATCGATGCGGACACCGCCGCCATCAACGAGCGCCACCGCATGCGCATGGAACGCAAGAAGGCCATCATCGACGCGGCCATCGCCAAGGCCGACAAGGAAATCGGCATCATCATCGTCAACACGGGCAATGGCAAGGGCAAGAGTTCGAGCGGCTTCGGCATGGCCATCCGCGCCATGGGCCACGGCATGAAAGTGGGCGTGGTGCAGTTCATCAAGGGCGCCATGTCGACGGGCGAAGAAAAATTCCTGCGCCGCTTCCCCGACGAAATCAGTTTTCATGCGATGGGCGAAGGCTATACATGGGAAACGCAGAACCGCGAGCGCGACATCGAAAAGGCTGAACTGGCATGGGAACAGGCGAAGACCTTCCTGGCCGACCCAAGCTATGGCCTGGTGCTGTTTGACGAACTCAATATCGCCCTCAAGTACAACTACCTCGACGTGCACAAGGTCATCACCGACCTGCTGGAACGCCCGGCCATGCAGCACGTGGTCATCACGGGCCGCGGCGCACCGGACGAACTGATCGCGATCGCCGACACCGTCACCGAAATGGCCGTCGTCAAGCATGCGTATGCGGCCGGCATCGGCGCACAAATCGGCACCGAGTGGTAACAGCGCCATGACGCGCACCCTGGTCTTCGGCGGCGCCCGTTCCGGCAAGAGCGCCCATGCAGAAAAGCTGGCCCGCGAGTCCGGCAGGGAAGTACTCTACATCGCCACCGCGCAGGCGGGCGATGGCGAAATGGCCACGCGCATCGCGCATCACCGTGCGCAGCGCCCGGCCGAGTGGGCCACCTTGGAAGAACCGCTGCGCCTGGGCGACGCCATCCTGCGGGAAGCACGGCCCGGCCGCCTGCTGCTGGTCGACTGCCTGACCCTGTGGCTGACGAACCTGATGTTTTCCACTGGCGAGACGTACCCGGACGTGGGCGACATCGCCCTGCCAGAACTATTCCACAGCGAGCGCGCCCACCTGCTGTACGCGCTGGCCGAAGTCGAAGACACCGGCTGTGATCTTGTACTGGTCTCGAACGAAGTAGGCATGGGCATCGTGCCCTACGGCGCCATCTCGCGCTGCTTCACCGATGAAGCGGGCCGCTTGAACCAGGCCGTGGCGGCCGTGTGCGACAAGGCTGTCTTTGTCGCCGCCGGCCTGCCGCTGTACCTGAAAGGCGGCCCATGCTGAGCGGCCTGTCGCTACCCATGCTGGCCGCCTTGATGACGGCCGGCGTGCTGCTCGACATGCTGCTGGGAGAAACGCGCCGCTGGCATCCGCTGGTCGGATTTGGGCGCATCGCCAACGTACTGGAACGCCTGCTGAACCGGGGCCGCGGGCGTTTGCTGCGCGGCGCGCTGGCGTGGTCGCTGGCCGTGCTGCCCATCAGCTATGCGGCCTACTGGCTGTGCGGCCTGGCGGGCGCAGCGCTCCACGTCTTCCTGCTCTATCTTTGCCTGGGCCTGCGCAGCCTGCGCGACCACAATCAACCGATCGCCGATGCCCTGGCCATCGATGACCTGGACAACGCGCGCCTGCTGACGGCGCGCATCGTCAGCCGCGACACGGCCAATGCCGACGCGGCCAGCCTGGCCAAGGCCAGCACAGAATCCTTGCTGGAAAACGGCAACGACGCCGTCTTCGGCACCCTGTTCTGGTTTGCCGTGGCGGGCGGCCCCGGCGCCGTGCTATTCAGGCTGGCCAATACGCTCGACGCCATGTGGGGCTATCGGAACGAGCGCTACGACTGGTTCGGCTGCTGCGCCGCGCGCATCGACGATGTTCTGAACTATCTTCCGGCGCGCCTGACGGCCCTGTCGTATGTCCTGCTGGGTAAAACCATGGCCGACAAACAGCGCGCCTGGCACTGCTGGCGTAGCCAGGCCCCCAACTGGGGCAGCCCGAATGCGGGTCCCGTGATGGCCAGCGGCGCCGGCGCTCTGGGCCTGGCCTTGGGCGGCGACGCCATTTACGACGGTGAACTGGAACGCCGTCCGCCGCTGGGTGCCGGCCGCCCGGCCGAAGCGCGCGACATCGACCGCGCCTGGCGCCTGGTGGCGGAAACGGCCGTCCTGTGGCTGATCTGGGTGGCGCTGCTGGCGGGCCTGTTCTACCTGAAGGGGAAATACCTTGCTTGAACATGGCGGCAACCTGCGCGACGCCGCGCGCGAATATGGCAGACCGCTGGCCGACTGGATCGACCTGTCGACCGGCATCAACCCGCACTGGTATGCGGCGCCAGCACCCGACGCCAACGCCTGGCACCGGCTGCCGGAGTCCGATCCTGCGCTGGCCGCAGCCGCCTGCAGCTACTATGACGCGCCAGCCATGCTGCCCGTGGCGGGCACGCAGGCCGCCATCCAGGCCCTGCCCCGGCTGCGCGCGCCGTCGCGCGTGGTGGTGGCCGCGCCCTCGTACGCGGAACACGCGCACCACTGGGGCCAGCAAGGCCACCAATTGCGCCAAGTGCCGTATGCGCAACTGGCCGATGCGGTGGACAGCTGCGACGTGCTGGTCGTCTGCAATCCGAACAATCCCACGGGCGAACGCATCTCCCCCGCACTGCTGCTGGCATGGGCCACCCGGCTGGCCGCGCGCGGCGGCTGGCTGGTGGTCGATGAAGCGTTTGGCGACACGGAAGCCCACGCCAGTCTCGGTCCGCACTCGGGCCAGCCTGGCCTGATCGTGCTGCGCTCCATCGGCAAATTCTTTGGCCTGGCGGGACTGCGCCTGGGCTTTGTCGCCGCTCATCCCGCGCTGCTGGGACAGCTGGCCGACATGCTGGGCCCGTGGGCCGTCAGCGGTCCGGCGCAGCAGGTGGCACTGGCGGCGCTTACCGATACGCACTGGCAAAACGCGATGCGCGAACGCCTGCGCGGCGAAGGCGACCGCTTGCATCAGCTGTTGGCCACGCACGGCATCGCCAGCAGCGGCACGGCGCTGTTTCAGTGGTGGCCCGAAGATCGCGCCGAAGCGTTCTGGCGCCACATGGCGGAATCGGGTATCTGGGTGCGCCTGTTCCTCCACGCCGCCCACGGCATCCGCCTGGGCCTGCCCCCCGACGAACACGCCTGGCTGCGCCTGCAGCAGGCCCTCACCGCATGGAAGCACACATGAAAACCCTGAACATATCACTACTGCTGGCCGGACTGGTCTCGTTGCAAACGCATGCCGCCATCACCGTGCGCGACGACGACGGCAATACCGTCACCGTGGCCAAGCCGGCGCAGCGCATCCTGGCGCTGGCGCCGCATGTGACGGAACTGCTGTTCGCCGCCGGTGGCGGCGAGAAGATCGCTGGTGTCGTCAGCTATAGCGACTACCCGGAAGCGGCCAAGAAGATTCCGCAGGTGGGCGACAACCGCCAGTACGACATGGAACGCATCATCGCCATGAAGCCGGACCTGATCGTCGTCTGGATGCATGGCAGCGCCGAGCGCCAGATCGCCATGCTGCGCCAGTTGAAGGTGCCGATCTATCACAGCGAACCGCGCAAGCTGGCCGATATCCCCGACAGCATGGAGCGCCTGGGGCAGCTGATGGGCACGGAAAAGACCGCCAAGCCGGCCGCCGCCCAGCTGCGCGCCAAACTGGCCAGCTTGACGGCGCAATATGCGCAGCGCCCGCCCGTGCGCGTGTTTTACCAGGTGTGGGATAAGCCCTTGTACACCTTGAGCGGCGCGAGCATCATCAGCGATTCGATGCGCGTATGCGGCGGCCAGAATGTGTTCGCCGCGATGAAGGTGGTGGCGCCCGTCGTCACGCCTGAAGGCGTGCTGCAGGAAGACCCGGAAGTCATTTTTGGCACCAGCGAAAAAAGCGATCCGCGCAGCGAAGGCGGTCTGGCCATGTGGCGCGCCTTCCCCTCGATGACGGCCGTGCGCAAAAATAATCTGTTCCGCCTGAATGGCGACCTGCTGAACCGCGCCGGCCCGCGCATGATCGAAGGCACGGCCGCCATGTGCGAACAGCTGGAAATGGCCCGCCAGCGCCGCACCAAGGCTGCTCAATGAGTCACTACCAGCGCATCGCCTGTTTGTCGACGGAAGCCGTGGAGACGCTGTACGCGCTGGGCGCCGAAGACGTCATCGCCGGGATCTCCGGCTTTACCGTGCGCCCTCCCCGCGCGCGTGAAGAAAAGACCAAAATCAGCGGCTTTTCGTCCACGAACCTGGAACGCATCCTGGCAGTGAAACCGGACCTCGTGATCGGCTTTTGCGACATGCAGGCCGATATTTGCCGCGACCTCGTCAAGGCAGGCATCGAAGTGCACCAGTTCAACCAGCGCACGGTGGACGGCATCCTGCGCATGATCGCCGTGCTGGCCGCGCTGGTGCGGCGCGAGGCAGCGGGCAACGCATTGATCGCCAGCCTGCGCGCGGACATCGCCACTGCCCGGGCCCGCGCCGCCGCCTGGACGCGCAAGCCCGTGATTTACTTTGAAGAGTGGAACGATCCCCTGATGAGCGGCATCGGCTGGGCGGCGGAATTGATCGGGATCGCCGGCGGCACGGACGCCTTCCCGGAACTGTCCGCGCATCCCGGCGCGAAAGAACGCATCATCGCCGATTCCCATGACGTGGTCGCACGCGCGCCCGACATCATCCTCGCCAGCTGGTGCGGCAAGAAATTCCAGCCGGCACAACTGGCGGCACGCCCGGGCTGGGATGCGATTCCCGCCGTACGCAATGACATGCTGTTCGAGATCAAGTCGCCCGACATCCTGTCGCCAGGCCCTGCGGCGATCACCGAAGGGCTGCGCCAGATCAGCGACATCATCGCGCAGTGGCAGGAGCGGCAGGCATGAAGAGCCCCTTCCCCGCCCTGATGGTGCAAGGCACGACATCCGACGCGGGCAAGAGCACCGTCGTCGCGGCCCTGTGCCGATTGTTAAAGCGCCAAGGCGTGACAGTAGTGCCGTTCAAGCCGCAGAACATGGCCTTGAATAGCGCCGTGACGAGCGACGGCGGCGAAATCGGCCGCGCGCAAGCCCTGCAGGCGCTGGCCTGCGGTATCGCGCCGCATACGGACATGAATCCGGTGCTCTTGAAACCGTCGTCGAACACGGGCGCGCAAGTGATCATCCACGGCAAGGTGCGCGCCGAGATGGATGCGCGCGACTACCAGCAATATAAAACCATCGCCATGGGCGCCGTGCTGGAATCGTACGTGCGCTTGCGCCAGCAATACGATGCCGTCGTCGTCGAAGGCGCGGGCAGCCCGGCCGAAGTCAACCTGCGCGCGCGCGACATCGCCAACATGGGCTTTGCCGAAGCCGTCGACTGCCCCGTGATCCTGGTGGCCGACATCGACCGGGGTGGCGTCTTCGCGCACATCATCGGCACCCTGGCATGCCTGTCCGACAGCGAGCGGATGCGCATCGTCGGTTTCGTCATCAACCGCTTCCGCGGCGACATCTCGCTGCTGCAACCGGGCATCGAGTGGCTCGAACAGCAAACGGGCAAACCCGTGCTGGCCGTGCTGCCCTATCTGCAAGGCCTGTTCCTCGACGCGGAGGACGCCGTCGAAGCAATGCAGGCCGAACGGGGCGCCTTCAAGGTGGTGGTGCCGCAACTGCCGCGCATCAGCAACCACACGGACTTCGATGCGCTGCGCGCCCACCCCGAGGTCGACCTGCAATTCATCCAGCAGGGGCAGCCGATTCCGGCGGCCGACCTGGTGATCCTGCCTGGCAGTAAAAACACGCGCGGCGACCTGGCCTGGCTGCAACAGCAAGGCTGGCCCGCCTACATGGCAAAACACCTGCGCTACGGCGGCAAGGTGCTGGGCATCTGCGGCGGCTTCCAGATGCTGGGGCAAAGCGTGCGCGATCCGCTGGGCGTGGAAGGCGCGGCGGGCGAGTCAAAGGCACTGGGACTGCTCGACATGGTGACGGAACTGACAAGCGAAAAACGGCTGGAACAGGTGAGCGGCCACTGTGCGTTTGCCGGCGCGGCCGGTGCACGCGTGGCAGGCTATGAAATCCACATGGGACTCTCGCATGGCGCGGCGCTGGCGCAGCCGGCCTTTCTCATCGATGGACGGCCGGAAGGCGCCGTGTCGGGCGACGGGCAAATCCTCGGCAGCTATTTGCACGGCATGTTCGATACGCCAGCCGCGTGTTCGGCGCTGCTGCGCTGGGCCGGGCTGGACTCCGGCCACACAGTGGATACCGCAGCCCTGCGCGAGGCGAGCCTGGATCGCATCGCCGACGCGGCGATGCCGTTGATGGATGCGCTGGAACGACTGCCACGCTGATGGTAATGTCGGGTTACGCCGTACCAGCCAACCCGACCTACTCAAACAGGCACGTGGCGGCACCTCTTAATTTTTCAGGCACGTGCCCATATACGAGCGGTCGGTCGAAAATTCGACCGCCATGCTCGACGACACCGGCATGAACATCGAGTAATCCGCCGGCACGTCGGCCGGGTCTTTGAACACGGCGATGCCATCGAAATCGACGGCTTGCGCACCCAGGCCCAGCTTGTTGACGGTGATGGTTTCCGCGTGCGTCTTGCCGGCGGTATTGTTGGTGATGGTGGCGGTGCTGCCGGCCACCACGATCTTCGCGCTGATGCCCGGCGCCGCGCAGGCGTAGCTGCCGGCGATTTCCGTGCCGATCTTTTGCTGTTTGGCGGCCACGATGGTGCCCACGCGCAGCACGTTCTGCTGGTTGCGGCTGTAGCGGTCGATGAACAGCGCCAGCCCCCGGTCCCCCGCGTGCACGTGCACGATGCCGAAGTCCTGGTCACCCTGGCGGGCAATGATCAGGCCACGCGCGGCGTCACGGACCAAAGTCAGGCTGGCGTTTTCCGCTTCCAGCTGTGGCGATACCGCGGAGCACGCGCCTTGCGCATTGAACACGCCGCCATTGCACAGTTGCGCGCTGCCATCGGCCACCACCTTGAGGCTGCCTTTCGGATTGAAACGGTCGCCGCCATTCGAAGCATTGCGCATGGCACCGAGGAAGATATAGTTGCCGGCCAGCTTGGCCACGTCCGTGACGGCATAGCCGCTGCCGCTGACGTTGGAATGCATGTTGCCCAGTTTCACGGTCCCCGTCAGCAGGCGCGTGCGCGCGTCGACGCTCAGGCTCAAATCGGTGCCGGTATATGTCGTGATATTGCCGGTGGTGACAACGCTGAACGTGCCGCTGCGGTCGCTCAAGCCGAACTGCGTCGACAGCACGCGGATGGCGTAGGTTTTCTTTGCGCTGTCGAACGTGATGCGCCACGTATCGCCGATATCGGCGGCCACGTCATACGCCGTCTCGTCCGCGTTGGCGCCGGCGATCACGGCCAGGCCAGCCTCCTTGGCCACGGCGGCTGACGCCACGGCCACGCTGTCGGCGGAAACGACGGGCGGCGTCACCACGACAGGCGGCGTGACCGGTGCTGCCGGCGTGCCGCCGTCGCTGCCGCCACCGCATGCGGACAGGGCTGCGCCCAGGACAAGGAAGGTAAGTGCATTTTTCATGTGGTGTGACTTTCGGGGAAAGAAGAGGCCGGAAAACACATGCTAGCCGTGCCCGCAATCTATTGCCATGGAACAAATGTTCCATGGACGATGTCCCCGGTTCGCTGCCAAAATGGATGGCGCGGGCGGCACGCCTGCCTCATTTATGTGACAATTCGTCGTACTGTCGGCTCCGTTTTTCCTCCTCAGGCTCGCATCCATGACCAGTTCCCCGATTAAAAGCTACCTTCCCTGGGTGGTCGCCACCGCCCTGTTCATGGAGCAACTCGACTCCACCATCGTCAACACCGCCATCCCCGCCATGGCCGCCAGCCTGAACGTGACGCCGCTGAGCCTGAAGGCCGTCGTCACCAGCTACATCCTGAGCCTGGCCGTGTGCATTCCCATCAGCGGCTGGATGGCCGACCGCTTCGGCACGCGGCGCGTGTTTTCCGCCGCCGTTGCCATCTTTACCATCGCCTCCATCCTGTGCGGCCTGTCCGTGAACGCCCCCATGCTGGTGGCCGCGCGCCTGCTGCAAGGGGTGGGCGCGGCCATGATGATGCCGGTGGGCAGGCTCACCATCATCCGCACCTTTCCCAAGTCGCAATTGCTGGCGGCCATGAATTTCGTCATCATCCCCGCCCTGATCGGCCCCTTGCTGGGCCCCACGGTGGGCGGGCTGATCGTGCACTGGCTGTCGTGGCGCGAGATTTTCTTCGTCAACGTGCCTGTCGGCCTGGTGGCCTTGTACCTGGCGCACCGCTACATGCCCGATTATTACGGCGACAAGCCTCGTCCGCTGGACCTGATCGGCCTGGTGCTGTTCGGCACGGGTATCGCGCTGCTGTCGTGGCTGCTGGAAATCTTCGGCGAACACCGCATCGATGGCACCTCGTTTGCCGTGCTGCTGTTTATTTCCATCAGCCTGCTGGCCGCGTATGCCTGGCATTCGAGCGAAGTGCTGCACCCGCTGCTGCGCCTGACCCTGTTCAAGATCCGCACCTTCCGCGTCTCCGTGGTGGGCGGCTTCGTCACGCGCCTGGGCGTGGGCGGCCTGCCCTTCCTGTTGCCGCTGCTGTACCAGCTGGGCCTGGGCTTGCCCGCGTGGCAATCGGGCTTGCTGATGATGCCGTCGGCGGCCGCCGCCATGGGCATGAAATTCATTTCCGCGCGCGTGCTGGCCCGCTTCGGCTACCGCCAGGTGCTGATCGTCAACACCGTACTGATCGGCGTCACCATCGCCATGTTTTCGCAGGTAAGCGTGGGCACGCCCCTGTACGTGATCGTCGCCATCAGCCTGTGCATGGGCTTTTTCAATTCGCTGCAGTTTTCCAGCATGAACACCATCGCGTATGCCGACGTCGACAAGGCTGATTCCAGCATGGCCAGCACCATCGCCAGCTCGATGCAGCAATTGTCGATGAGCTTTGGCCTCGCCTTCGGTTCGCTGATCACAGGCTGGTACCTGGGCGACATGCCGCAGTCGGACCGCGCCATGCTCAGCACGGCGCTGCACCACGCCTTCCTGACCCTGGCCGCCCTGACGGTGCTGTCCTCGCTGACGTTCTGGACCTTGCGCCGCGACGATGGCGAAAGCATCAGCAAGGGCGCGGACAGCGACGAGGAAGATGCGGCCGACGTGAAAGCCCAGGCCGTTGTGCAGACGGAAGTGCAAACCAAGAAAGGCTGAGCCACATCAAGCTTGCCGCCAGCGCCGCTGGTGCTTTTGCCCGGTGCTGCTACCGTGACGGCAGGAGGTGCACATGGCGGCCGAACGGCGCTTTGCGTGGAAGGGCACGGACCGCCATGGCAAGGCGGCCGAGGGCATCTTGCGGGCGGCCGACGCCACCACTGCCAAGGCCGCTCTCAGACGCCAGGGCATCCTTGCCAGCAAGGTAAAAGCCCCGCGCGCCGCACCCGGCAAAGCCATCACACACAAGGATATCGCCCTGTTCACACGCCAGCTGTCGACCATGATGGCGGCCGGCGTGCCGCTGCTGCACGCCTTCGACATCGCCGGCAAGGGCCATGCCAAACCGGCCGTCACGGAGCTGATGCGCGACTTGCGCCACGACATCGAAGCGGGCAGCAGCCTGCAGCAGGCCTTCCGCCAGTTCCCCCTGCTGTTTGACGAGCTGTATTGCAACCTGCTGGCGGCGGGCGAACAGGCGGGCATCGTGCAGGAATTGCTGGCGCGCCTGGCCACGCACCAGGAAAAGGCCATCGCCCTGCGGCGGCAGGTGCGCGGTGCGCTGATGTATCCGCTGGTCATCGTGCTCGTCGCCATCGTCGTCACGGCCATCATCATGAGCGTCGTCGTGCCCGCCTTCCGCCAGGTCTTCGACAGCTTCGGCGCGCCATTGCCGCTGCCCACCCTCGTTGTCATGGGCGTGTCCGCCTTCCTCGTCCATTACTGGCTGGCCTTGCTGGCGGCGCTCGTGTCCGCTTGCGTGCTGCTGCGCCTGGCCTGGCGCCGCTGGCCCGCCCTGCGGCGCAACACGCAACTGCGGGCGCTGCGCCTGCCCGTGTTCGGCCCGCTTTTGCGCAAGGCGGCGATCGCCCGCTGGACGCGCACCCTGGCCGCCATGTTCGCCGCCGGCGTGCCGCTGCTCGACTCGCTCGGCCTGGTGGGCGCCGCCTCCGGCCACGCGCTGTACCAGGAGGCAACGGTCCGCATCGAGCGCGAAATCCGCGCCGGCGGCAGCCTGGCCCTGGCCATGGAACACAGCGCCGTGTTTCCCCCGCTGCTCACGCAACTGGCCCTGATCGGCGAGGAGTCGGGCGCCCTCGACGCCATGCTGTCGCGCGCGGCCGACATCGTCGAGGCCGACATCGACGCCACGGTGGCCACCCTCTCGGCCCTGCTGGAACCGGCGCTCATGGTCGTGCTGGGCGTGCTGGTCGGCTCCCTCGTGATCGCCCTGTATTTGCCGATTTTCAAGCTGGGGGCCGTGATTTGACCGTTCGTCCTGCGCAAAACGTCCCCATGCACCGGCAGATGTTTTACACTGCGGCAGTGCCAGGCAATGTTTGCGCGGCAACATCATCACCTCAGACCACTCCACCATGCTGCAAGATACCCTGCTGTTCGCCGCGCCCGGCAACCTGCCCGTCGCCCTCGTCGCCGCCCTGTTCGGCCTGATCGTCGGCAGCTTTCTCAACGTGGTGATCCACCGCGTGCCGAAAATGATGCAGCGCGAATCCGACAATTACGTGGCGGAAGAAAGCGGCTTGCCCTTGCCACACACGGACCGCTACAACCTGATGCTGCCACACTCGAACTGCACCGCCTGCGGCCACCGCATCACGGCCATGGAAAACATTCCCGTCCTCAGCTACCTGCTGCTGCGTGGCAAGTGCAGCGCCTGCAAGGCGCCCATCTCCGTGCGCTACCCGCTCGTCGAGCTGCTGACGGGCGCGCTGTCGGCCCTGTTAATCTGGCACTTCGGCAGCGGCTGGACGGGCTTGGCCACGCTCCTGTTTGCGTATTTGCTGATCGCCATGACCTTCATCGATGCCGATACGCAAATGCTGCCAGACGACCTCACCTTCCCCCTGCTGTGGGCAGGACTGCTGGTCAATATCAACGGTACTTTCGTGCCCCTGCAAGAGGCCGTCATCGGCGCGGCCGCCGGCTACCTGGCCTTGTGGGCCGTGTACTGGGCCTTCAAGCTGGCGACAGGCAAGGAGGGAATGGGCTATGGTGACTTCAAATTGCTGGCTGCGCTCGGTGCGTGGCTGGGCTGGACCATGCTGCCGACGATCATCCTGTTGTCATCGCTGGTGGGTGCCGTGGTCGGCATCGGCCTGATCGTGTTTGCCAAGCGCGGGCGCGACAAGCCGATTCCGTTCGGCCCCTACCTGGCGGCGGCGGGCCTGATCGCGCTGCTGTACGGCACGCCCCTGTCGCGCCTCACGCTAGGCCTGACTGGCTGACCGGCGCTGCACTGCGCCCCTATGGATAAATACATGCAACGACACAACGCCCCTTATTTCAGCGTCGGCCTCACCGGCGGCATCGGTTGCGGCAAGAGCACGGTGGCCGACATGTTCGCCGCGCGCGGCGCCTCCATCGTCGACACCGACCAGATCGCCCACAGCCTGACGGCGCCCAATGGCGCGGCCATGCCGGCGCTGGTGGCGGAATTTGGCGCCGACTACGCCGATGCGCGCGGCGCCCTCGACCGCACAAAAATGCGCAACCTCGTGTTTTCCGACGCTGTGGCCAAGGCGAAACTGGAAGCCATCCTGCACCCGCGCATCCGCCAGGCCACCCTGGCGGCGGCCGGAGCAGCGACGGGCAGCTACGTGATCTTTGCCGTGCCCCTGCTCGTCGAGTCCGGCGGCTGGGTGGAGCGGGTCAACCGGGTACTGGTCATCGATTGCCTGGAAAGCCTGCAAGTGTCGCGCGTGATGGCGCGCAATGGCTTATCTGAAGAACAAGTCAAAGCCATCATGGCCACGCAGGCCACGCGCGCCATGCGCCTGGCGGCGGCGGACGATGTGATCGACAACAACGGCGATTTGGCGTCCTTGGCACCGCAGATTGCCCAGTTGCACGATTTATATCTGGCATTTTCAAAAAGAATGGCTGGAATGGCCCCGCAACGTTTGTAATTTGTCGACGCTTGGTTCAAAATCACGGGATTGTTTGCAGGTCCTTACTTAAGGGAATTATTTTGATTGTCTACGAATACCCTTTCAACGAACGCATACGTACCTTGTTGCGGCTGGAAGACCTGTACGACAAATTCAAGTTCTTCATCCAGCAAGAGCATGCAATGCAGCACCATGTTGCCTTGGCAACTATTTTCGATATGCTCGAAGTGGCCGGCCGCGCCGACCTGAAGTCCGACCTGCTGCAGGAACTCGAGCGCCAGCGCCAAAGCCTGCTCGGTTACCGCAGCAATCCGAATGTGGAGCCGGAAACCCTCGATGCCATCCTCGGTGAACTCGACAGTGTCAGCGGCGCCCTTGTGGCGGCGCAAGGCAAGACAGGCCAGAATATCCGCGACAATGAATGGCTGATGAGCATCCGCGGCCGCACCATCATCCCGGGCGGCGCCTGCGAATTCGACTTGCCGTCGTATTTTGCCTGGCAAAAACGCAGCTCCGAACAGCGCCTGACCGACATTCACGCGTGGTTCGCCCCGCTGGCGCCGCTGTTCGATGCGCTGGCCCTCGTCTTGCGCCTGCTGCGCGATTCCGGCGGACCCGTTAAACTGATCGCCAATGGCGGCAGCTACCAGCAAATGCTGCAAGGCAAGGTGTACCAGATGCTGCGCCTGAGCCTCGATGAAAACAGCGGCGCCATCCCGGAAATTTCCGCCAACAAATACATGCTGTGGGTACGCTTCACTACCCAAGGCGGCGACTTGAAACCCAAGCCGCTGGAAGAAGATGTCCCGTTCGAGCTCACGCTCTGTAATTTTTAACTGTTACTTATTTGCCCCATCATGACCGTCGTTAACTGCCCTACCTGTGCCGCCAAAGTCGAATGGACTGAAGCCAACAAATTCCGCCCCTTCTGCTCGGAACGCTGCAAGCAGATCGACCTGGGTGCCTGGGCCGAAGAGAAATACACGATCCCCGCCGCCGACCCGTTTGAAGATCCCCTTGCGGATGAAGACAACAAGCCACAGTAAGCCGCAATGAGCCTCAACTAAACGGATTTTCCAGGCGCAGCCCCTGCGCCACGAAACTGTCGAGCCTGCCACTGACCACCGTCAAGCCATAGGCGATGCCCATCGCCGCGATCTGCCCATCGACGCCATGTGCGTGGCCGCGGCCATGCAGACGCGCGCATACGAGCGCACAATCGAGGTCGAATTCCAGCAGCCGCGGCGCATATTCCGCCAGCACGGCTTCCAGCCAGCCTTCCAGCGCCAGTGCTTCCAGCGCCGCTTCGCGCCGCCAGCAGCACTGTATGCCTGCACGCAATTGGGCGATCACCTGCACCGGCACATAACGCGCCTCGGGCGCCACCCGCTCGAAAAAATCGGCCACTCCCGCCGGCGCGGCGCTGCCCTTGCGCGCCGCAACGATTACATCCGTATCGACCAGGTAAGCCGGCATGGCTCAGGGGCGGCGCTCGAAATCCGCATCGAAGCCCACGTCGGGCATGCCGCGCAAAATATCGTCGAGCGGACGCTTCGGCAGCGGCCGCAAGGCGCTGCGCAAGATGTCGCGGTGCTCGTCTTCGATGCTGCGCCCATGCGCGCGGGCACGCTTGTGCAAGGCGGCAATCAGCAATTCATCGGTATCGGTAAAGGTCAGTGTCAGCGGCATGCGAAACTCCCGGTGCTTGATGAAAGCACTGTAGCGCAAAGCGCCGACTATACAAGGAGAGTCACAGCAAAGCTTGCGCCAGCACGCAGCATGCTGCTGCCCGCTGGCACAAGTAAGGATTAAGCAGGTGCCAGCGATTCCCGGCGTACCTCATTTAACCATTCCAGCAGGGGAATGGTGGCCGGCAGCAAGGGTTCCACGCCGACCGTGCCCTGCCAGGCGAACGCCTGTCCTTCCAGGCTTTGCGGCTCGCCCCGCCATTCGCGGCTGATATAGAAATGCAGGCGCACATGGGCGTGCGGATACACATATTCGACGCCGCACCAGGCTTCGGCACTGTCGATATGCAAGCCCAGTTCCTCGACAAACTCACGTTTCAAGGCATCAAAAATGGCTTCGCCAGGCTCGACTTTACCGCCAGGAAATTCCCAATAGCCGTCATACGGCTTACCGGCCGGACGCTGGCCCAGCAGCACGTCGCCATTCGGCTTCATCAGGATGCCGACGGCGACGTCGACCGGTTTGATTTTCACTTCGCTCATTGCGGCAACTTTCCCGCAGGAAGTTTCCCCGCATAATCGCGCGCAAATTGCCACGCCACCCGGCCCGACCGGGAACCGCGCTGCAAGGCCCAGCGCAAGGCGTCGCCGCGCGCTGCCGCGATCTGCTCCGGCGTGCAACCGAACGAGGCGAGCCAGTGCGCCGCGATATCGAGGTAATCATCCTGCTTGAACGGATAGAACGACAGCCACAGGCCGAAGCGTTCGGACAGCGAGATTTTCTCTTCCACCGTCTCGCCCGGATGCAGATCGCCATCGTCGTCCGTCTTGTAGCTCGTGTTGTCCGACATCCGTTCCGGCATCAGGTGACGGCGGTTCGAGGTGGCGTAGATCAGCACATTGTCCGATTGCGCGGCGATGCTGCCGTCGAGCGCCACTTTCAGCGCCTTGTAGCCGCTCTCGCCCTCTTCGAACGACAGGTCGTCGCAAAAGATGATAAAGCGCTCGGGGCGTGCCGCCACCAAGTCGACGATGTCGGGCAAGTCGGCCAGGTCCGCCTTGTCGACTTCGATCAGGCGCAAGCCCTGGTCGGCGAACTGGTTCAAACAAGCCTTGATCAGCGACGACTTGCCCGTGCCCCGTGCGCCCGTCAGCAGCACGTTGTTGGCCGGACGCTTAGCGACGAACTGGCGCGTGTTCTGCTCGATCTGCGCTTTTTGCGTGCCGATATTGTGCAAGTCGTCCAACGCGATGTTCGACACGTGGGCCACGGCCTGCAAATAAGGCAGCGCGCCCTGGCGCCGGCGCCAGCGGAACGCAAAGCTGTTCCAGTCGGTTGCCGGCAAGGCCGGCGGCAAGATCGACTCGAGGCGCGCCAGCACCCGCTCGGCGCGGATCAGGAATTGATCGAGGCCGGTCATGAGCGGTAGTCGGCGTTGATCGACACGTAGTCATGCGACAGGTCGCACGTCCACAGGGTGGCCGTGGCATCGCCGCGCGCCAGCTTGACGCGAATGGTGATTTCGCTTTGCTGCATCACGCGCTGGCCATCCTGTTCCTGGTAGTCAGGGTTGCGGCCGCCATTCTTGGCCACCCATACATCGTCCAGGTACAGGTTCAGCTGGCCCACGTCCAGATCGTCCACGCCCGCATAGCCGATGGCGGCCAGGATGCGGCCCAGGTTCGGGTCGGACGCGAAGAAGGCCGTTTTCACCAGCGGCGAATGGGCGATGGAATAGGCGATCTTGCGGCACTCTTCCACGTTGCGGCCGTCTTCCACGGTCACGGTCATGAACTTGGTCGCGCCTTCGCCATCGCGCACGATGGCTTGTGCCAGAAAGGTCGACAGCTCGGTGACGGCGGCGGCCAGTTCCGCATAGTGCGGCGAGTCGATGGAATCGATGACCAGGCTGCCGGCGCCCGTGGCGACCAGCATGAACGAGTCATTGGTGGACGTGTCGCCGTCGATGGTGATGCAGTTGAACGATTTATCGGCCGCCTGTTTCACCAGCTGGTCCAGCACCGGTTGCGCCACGGTGGCGTCGAACGCGAGGAAACCGAGCATGGTGGCCATGTTCGGCTTGATCATGCCGGCGCCCTTGCTGATGCCCGTCAGGGTCACCGCGTGGCCACCGATGGTGACCGTGCGCGAACCGGCTTTCGGCTGCGTGTCGGTGGTCATGATGGCTTCGGCGGCCGAGAACCAGTTGTCCGAGGTCAGCGCGGCCACGGCTTGCGGCAAGCCGGCGACGAGGCGCTGCACGGGCAAGGGTTCCAGGATCACGCCGGTGGAAAACGGCAAAATCTGCTGCGGCGTGCAGCCCAGCAGCTCGGCCAGCGCGGCGCAGCTGGCCTGCGCGTCGGCCAGGCCCGATTCGCCCGTGCCCGCATTCGCGTTGCCCGTATTGACCAGCAGCGCGCGGATCGGCGCGGCGCCGGCCGTCACTGCGGCCAGGTTGGCTTTCGAAATTTGCACGGGCGCGGCGCAGAAGCGGTTCAATGTGAACACGCCGGCCACGGTGGCCGTCGGCGCCAGTTTCAATACCAGCAAATCCTTGCGGTTGGGTTTCTTGATGCCGGCTTCGGCAACACCGATTTCAATGCCGGCGACGGCTTTCAAGTCGGCGGCGACGGGCTTGGGAGAATTGACGGCCATGGTGAGTTCTTCTGCAAGGGAAAATGGAAGCGCTATTGTAGCGCCTTCGCGGCGCCGGTGAGCATGCGCGCCCACACATGCACGCCTGCAAATTGAAAAGGCATAAAAAAACGGAGACCGCGGTCTCCGTTTTTGTTCAGGCTGTGAAACCGCCTTATGCCAGCTTGCCGTGGCAAGCTTTGTATTTTTTACCGCTGCCGCAAGGGCATGGGTCGTTACGGCCCACTTTGACGCCCATGCTCACGCTCATGTCGTCAACGTTGTCCATGTTGCCGCCGGCCGCAGGCGCCAGCAGTTCTTCCGGCGCCGCATTCGGGTCGAATTCGGCGTGCTGGTAGTGCACGTTTTCCACGTGCGACTGCTGCATCGCCTGTTCGGCCGCATCGACTTCTTCGCGCGACTGGATGCGTACCGTCATCACGTGTTTCGTGACGTCGTTCTTGATCATGTCGAGCATCTGGCCAAACAGTTCAAACGCTTCGCGCTTGTATTCCTGTTTCGGGTTCTTCTGCGCATAGCCGCGCAGGTGAATACCCTGGCGCAGGTGATCGAGTGCCGCCAAGTGTTCGCGCCAGTGGCTGTCCACGCTTTGCAGCATGACATTGCGCTCGAAGCCGCCAAACGATTCCTTGCCGACGATATCGATCTTCGACTGGTACACGGCATCGGCCGCGGCCAGCACTTTTTCCAGGATCTCTTCGTCCGTCAGGGTCGAATCGGCTTCCAGCAATTGCTGCAGCGGCAAGTCGAGCTGCCATTCGCTGGCCAGGGTGTTTTCCAGGCCCTTGATATCCCACTGCTCTTCCACCGATTCGTGCGGCACGTACTCGTGCACCAGGTCGGTGAACACGCCGTGGCGCAGCGAGCCGATCATCTCGGAAATATCGGTCGTTTCCAGCAGCTCGTTACGCTGCTGGTAGATGACTTTACGCTGGTCGTTGGCGACGTCATCGTATTCCAGCAATTGCTTGCGGATGTCGAAGTTGCGCGCTTCGACCTTGCGCTGGGCAGATTCGATCGAACGCGAGACGATGCCTGCCTCGATCGGTTCGCCTTCCGGCATTTTCAGACGGTCCATCACGGCGCGCACGCGGTCGCCGGCGAAGATGCGCAGCAACGCGTCGTCGAGCGACAAATAGAAGCGCGACGAACCGGGATCGCCCTGGCGGCCGGCACGGCCACGCAGCTGATTGTCGACGCGGCGCGATTCGTGGCGTTCGGTGCCGATGATGTGCAAGCCGCCCGCATTGACCACGTGGTCGTGCAGGGATTGCCATTCATCGCGCAAGGTCTGCGACTGGGCTGCCTTGTCGGCGTCGCTCAGTTCAGCATTGGCTTCGATGAACTTGATCTGGTTCTCGACGTTGCCGCCCAACACGATGTCCGTACCGCGACCGGCCATGTTGGTGGCGATGGTGATGGCTTTCGGACGGCCTGCCTGGGCGATGATTTCCGCTTCGCGCGCATGCTGCTTCGCGTTCAGCACGTTGTGCGGCAAACCGGCCTTGGTCAGGATGCCCGACAGCAGTTCCGAGTTTTCGATCGAGGTCGTACCGACCAGCACGGGCTGGCCGCGCTCGTAGCAGTCGCGGATGTCGTTCAACATCGCGTTGTATTTTTCCGCCGACGATTTGTAGACCTGATCCTGGCGGTCCTTGCGCTGCAGCGGACGGTTTTGCGGGATCACGACCGTTTCCAGGCCGTAGATTTCCTGGAATTCGTACGCTTCGGTATCGGCCGTACCGGTCATGCCGGCCAGCTTGGCGTACATGCGGAAGTAGTTCTGGAAGGTGATCGAGGCCAGGGTCTGGTTCTCGTTCTGGATCTTGACGCCTTCTTTCGCTTCGACGGCCTGGTGCAAGCCATCGGACCAGCGGCGGCCCGTCATCAGACGGCCCGTGAATTCATCGACGATCACCACTTCATTGTTCTGCACCACATAGTGCTGATCCTTGAAGTACAGCGCATGCGCGCGCAGGGCCGCATACAGGTGGTGCACGAGGGTGATGTTGGCCGAATCGTACAGCGACGCGCCTTCCGGCAGCAGGCCCATTTCCATCAGGATGCCTTCGGCCTTTTCGTGGCCGGCTTCCGTCAGCAGCACCTGGTGCGCTTTTTCATCCTTGGTGTAGTCGCCCGGTACTTCAACCTTGCCCTTGCCGTCCGGCGTTTCTTCGCCGATCTGCAGGGTCAGGCGCGCAGGCACTTCATTGATCTTGTGATACAGGTCCGTATGGTTCTCGGCCTGGCCCGAAATGATCAGCGGCGTACGCGCCTCATCGATCAGGATCGAGTCGACTTCATCGACGATGCCGAAGTTCAGGCTGCGCTGCACGCGTTCGCGCGCTTCGTAGACCATATTGTCGCGCAAGAAGTCGAAACCGAATTCATTGTTGGTGCCATACGTGATGTCGGAGTTGTACGCCTGCTGCTTGGCGCTGTGCTCCATCTGCGACATGTTCACGCCAGTCGACAGGCCCAGCCATGCATACAGGCGGCCCATGGTCTCGGCATCGCGCTGCGCCAGGTAATCATTGACGGTGACGATATGCACGCCCTTGCCCGACAGGGCATTCAGGTAGGCTGGCAAGGTTGCCATCAGGGTCTTGCCCTCGCCCGTGCCCATCTCCGCGATCTTACCGAAATGCAAGACCATGCCGCCGATCATCTGCACGTCGAAATGGCGCATGCGCAGGACGCGCTTGCTGGCCTCGCGGCAGACGGCAAATGCTTCCGGCAACAAGGCATCGAGCGATTCGCCAGCGGCGATACGTTCCTTGAAGGCAGGCGTCTTCGCTTGCAGCTCGGCATCCGACAGCTTTTCGATGGCCGGCTCGAGCGCATTGATCTCGCGTACCGTTTTTTGGTATTGCTTGAGCAGCCGCTGGTTGCGGCTACCGAAAATCTGGGTCAGTAATGACATGCTTGAATTCTTGAAAAAACGCCGTTAAAAAAAGCTCGGTAGGGAACAACGAGGTAGGTATCGCGTCACCGCACGGAGTTCGACTATGGCAAAAGACGATGATTTTATCATGCGTTCCCGACATGGTTGGGGTAATGCGCCATATAACAATAGCTTAATGACAAACAAATGGCAGAAATTGCGGACATTTTCCATACTGTAAGGCAATACGGCCAGCCCGCCTGCGCCGCACCCGCGGCAGCACTCGTCATGCGCGGGCGAGTGTGCTATGTTTCGGCCATGCGAACTCCCACTTATTCTCCGGCGCCGCGCCGCGGCTACGGCTTTGCCCGTTCA
Source organism: Janthinobacterium sp. HH104 (assembly GCF_001758715.1). NCBI lineage: Bacteria > Pseudomonadati > Pseudomonadota > Betaproteobacteria > Burkholderiales > Oxalobacteraceae > Janthinobacterium > Janthinobacterium sp. HH104. Next base: position 26,502 of record NZ_LRIB01000058.1, read on the forward strand.
GGCCCGGCCGTCACGGGCGCAACCGATTTTCTGCGCGGCAACGCGACGATGGCCTCATTGATGCCCACCGTCACGCGCCTGGCCGCCTTGCAAAAAGATTGCGCCAAGGCCTTGCCGGCCATGTTCGAACACTGCGACATCCTGCAATTCGAGGGCGGCCAACTGGTGCTGGCCACGCCAAACGCGGCGCTGGCGGCCAAGCTCAAGCAGCAATTGCCGAAGTTGCAAGGGGAACTGGAAAGAAAGGGCTGGCAGATTTCAGGCATCAAGCTGAAAGTGCAAGTCATCAAGAGCATCGCGCCCATCGTGCATACGCGGGCGCTGGTCTTGCCGGAAAAAGCCATGTCGGCCCTGGAAGAGCTGAGCACGGCCCTGCCCGCGTCGAAACAGAACGAGCAATTGATCGCGGCGCTGCGCAACATGGTGCGCCACCACCGGGAACCGAAGGACTGAGAATAACGGCGCTAAATTAACGCATATCGCGTAGGTCGGATTAGGCCCTTCGGGCCGTAATCCGACAACACCACGATCAGTGCCAACATGGTTGTCGGATTACGCGGGACGTCGCCCCGCTAATCCGACCTACGTCAGCGACCACTCGCGCTCCATCTGGCGCAGGTAGGATTGCGGCGCCGCCTCGTTCGTGTCGAACGACACGATTTCATACGCATCGGGCTGCTCCAGCAGCGCCAGCAGCAGCTGGTTGTTCAGCGCGTGGCCGGACTTGTGCGCCGTGTAGTAGGCGAGCAAGGGGTGGCCCACCAGGTACAGGTCGCCGATGGCGTCGAGGATCTTGTGGCGCACGAACTCGTCTTCATAGCGCAAGCCATCCGCGTTGAGGATGCGGTACTCGTCCATGACGATGGCGTTTTCCAGCGAACCGCCACGGGCCAGGCCCATGCCGCGCAAGCTTTCCACGTCCTGCATGAAACCGAAGGTGCGCGCGCGCGCCACGTCGTGCACGTAGGACACGTCGCCAAAGTCGACCGAGGCGCGCTGCATCGTGCCATCGACGGCCGGATGGTTGAATTCGATGAAGAAATCAAGCTTGAAGCCGTCATACGGCGACAAGCGCGCCCATTTCTCCGCGTCACCCTTGCCGTGACGCACTTCCACGGGCTTGACGACCTTGATGAATTTCTTCGCCGCCTGCTGCTCTTCCACGCCAGCCTGCTGCAGCAGGTAGACGAAGGACGAGGCGGAACCGTCCATGATGGGAATTTCTTCCGCATTCACGTCGATATACATATTGTCGATCCCCAGGCCCGCCGCCGCCGACATCAGATGTTCCACGGTGGACACCCTGGCGCCGTCCTTGATCAGCACGGAAGCCATGCGCGTGTCGCCCACGGCCATGGCGCTGGCGGGGAACTCGACGATGGGGTCGAGGTCGATGCGGCGAAACACGATGCCCGTGTCGATCGCGGCAGGACGCAGGATCAGCTCGACCTTGGTGCCGGAATGCAAACCGACACCGATGGTGCGGACCTGTTGTTTGATAGTGCGTTGTTTTAACATGGCACGATTATATCCAGTTGCGGCGTGGAATGCTGACCGGCAAAGAAATGCTAGGGATGCTCACTTTCCACATGCACGGCTTCGCGCCGCACCAGGTAGATGCCGCTGGCGATAATGATCGCCGCGCCAAACAAGGTATAGCGATCCGGCAGCGCCTGCCACAGCAGCCAGTCTATCGCCACGCCCCAGGCCAGCGCCGTGTACTCGAACGGCGCCACGATTGACGCCTTGCCGGTGCTGAAGGCCTTGGTGATCGCCAACTGCCCGAAGAAGCCTGACAGCGCCAGCACCATCAAGATCGAGCCGTGTTCGGCACGCACAGGCACCCAGATATTCCACGCCAGCGTTACTGCGCCAATCGACATCAGCGTCAGCAGCCAGAACATCATCGCCTCGGTGCTGTCGGTGCGCGCCAGCACGCGCGCGCTGATGGCCGACACGGCGTAGCAGGCAGCTGCCACCAGAATCGCCAGCCCGCCCAGCGACAGGAAGCCGGTGCCTTCGGGGCGCAGCACCACCAGCACGCCCAGCAGGCCGACGCCAATCGCCACCCACTGCCCGCGGCCCACGTGCTCCTTCAGCACCCACACCGACAGCGCCGTGATCAAAGCCGGCGCGATGAAGAAGATCGAATATGCCTCGGCCAGCGACAGCGACTTCAGCCCGAAGGCAAAGGTGGTCAGCATGGCGATGCCGAGTGCGGCGCGCAACAGGTGCATTGGCCAGCGTATGCGGAAGATGCCCTTGAACGCACCGCGGTACAGCATGTAGCCGCACAGCAGTGGCAACGAACTGAGCGAGCGCATCGCCGTGACCTGCGTGGCGGGATAATGGGCAGACAGCAGCTTCATGGCGGTATCCATGCACGAGAACATGGCGACCGCAATCAGCATCGCATAGATGCTGTGCAGATTTTCTTGACGAGAAGACAGGGAAAGCTCCTTGACGACCGGTCCGAGGCGGACCACTGGGAACGTCATTATGGCGACGTCCGGAGCCAGCACAGCGGAGGCGCTGCCGGGATTGATTATAGCAAGCCGGCCGGCTCATCAGGGGCGACGACGAAAACAGTGCCTGGATCAAGTACTGCCGCAATCGCGGCGGCGGTGCCTGAAATGCTTGATCCACGTCATCGTTTTTTTAAAAGATGCATGTAAAATGCTTGTTTATAATTTTGCAACGATGGAGAACGAGAGATGGACAGCAAGAAGATAGATACCACCAACGACACGCCGTCGAGCCGCCGCGGCTTTCTCGGCAAGAGCGCCGCACTGGGCCTGGCAGGCGTCACGCTGGGCCTGGCCGGCTGCAAGGAGGAAGCTGCCGCCGGCGGCAAGAGCGCTGCCGCACCGGCCGCACACCACGGCACCGAGATCGCGCCAGGCCAGCTGGACGACTACTATGCTTTCATCAGTTCCGGCCATTCGGGCGAAGCGCGGGTGCTCGGCCTGCCTTCTGGGCGCACGCTCAAGCGCATCCCGGTGTTCAACGTCGATTGCATGGTCGGCTGGGGTATTACCAATGAATCGAAAGCCATCATCGGCACCAAGCCCGACGGCACGCTGAAATACATCACTGGCGACACCCACCACGTCCACGGCAGCTACAAGAACGGCACGTATGACGGCCGCTGGCTGTTCATCAACGACAAGCTGCATTCACGCGTGGCGCGCATCCGCATGGACACCATGGAATGCGACAAGATCACCGAACTGCCGAATGTGGCCGGCTTCCACGGCCTGTTCCCTGACAAGCGCGATCCGGTCGACCAGAAGATTGACTACACCACCCGCGTGTTCTGCGGCGCCGAATTCCATATCCCGCTGCCGAACGACGGCCGCGACCTGGACAATCCGGACAAGTGGGGTGCGTTGTTCAGCTGCGTCAGCGCAGAGACCATGGAAGTGATGTGGCAGGTGCGCGTTGACGGCAATATGGATCTGTGCGCCACCTCGTACGACGGCAAGCTGGCCGCCTGCAACCAGTACAACGTGGAAAACGCCGCCGACCTGAACGGCATGATGGCGGCCGAGCGCGATGCCTGCGTGTTCCTGCATATCGAACGCGTCGAGGCCCTGGTCAAGGCAGGCAAGTTCACCACCATCGGCAGTTCCAAGGTCCCCGTGGTCGATGGCCGCAAGGCTGCCAACGCCGATCCGAAAAGCGCGATCTCGCTGTACGTCCCGGTCAGCAAGAACCCGCATGGCGTCAACGCCAGCCCGGACGGAAAATACTTCGTCTGCTCCGGCAAGCTGTCGCCGACCGCCACCGTGATTGAATTGAGCAAGGTGCTGCAGTGGTTCGACGGTAACGTCAAGGATCCGCGCGACACCGTGGTGGCCGAACCGGAAATCGGCCTCGGCCCGCTGCACACCGCCTTCGACGGCAGGGGCAACGCCTATACCTCGCTGTTCCTCGACAGCCAAGCCGTCAAATGGAATGTGGATGCAGCCATTGCCCAGTTCAAGGGCGACAAAAACGCCAAGGTCATCATCGAGAAGCTGGACGTGCACTACCAGCCGGGCCATAACTACTCATCGATGGGTGAGACCAGGGAAGCTGACGGCAAATACCTCAACTCCGGCAACAAGTTCTCCAAGGACCGCTTCCTGCCAGTCGGCCCGCTGCATCCTGAAACCGAACAGTTGGTGGACATCAGCGGCGCCAGCATGAAGCTGATAGCCGATCACACTGCCTACCCGGAACCGCACGATGGCATTATCGTGCGCCGCGACGTGGTCAAGACGCGCCAGATCCACACCATGACCGACTTCCCGAATGCCGTCACGCCGGAAAACGCCGGCATCGAGCGCAAGGGCAACAAGGTGCATGTGCGTCTGATGTCGCAAGCGCCGGCGTTCAGCATGCCGGTCATCAAGGTCAAAAAAGGCGATGAAGTCACGCTCACCCTGACCAACTACGACAAGGTCGAAGATTTGACCCACGGTTGCGCCATCCCGACCTACAACATCAACTTTATCGTCAATCCGCAGGAAACCAAGTCGGTCACTTTCAAGGCCGATCACGCCGGTGCGTTCTGGTTGTATTGCACGCACTTCTGCCACGCCCTGCATCTGGAAATGCGTAGCCGTTTCCTGGTTGAAGCCTGAGTTGTCCCGCAAGTCCATGCCGGCTGATGCGTCAGCCGGCATGGCATATTCTCATGACGACTACTTTAAAAACCTTGTTCAATTCGCTGGCGTCGTGCTTGATGTTACTGGCTATGCTGGCGCCGCCCATCGCCGCCGCCAACATCTACGACGCTGAACTTTCCTCCGAACTGTTGCACGGCGCCGACCTGTGCGCGCATGCCGCCTGCCGCGACGTGATGCCGCAAGCGCAGCGCTTCTCGCAGCGCATGGGTTCTCCACGCTATGTGCAAGCGCTGGACGCCGGCGGCAAGCTCGTTGGCTACGTTTTCCTGTCAACCGACGTGGTGGACATTCCCGCCTATTCCGGCAAGCCGGTCATTACACTGATCGGCATGGACACCGCAGGCATCATTACCGGCGTGCGCGTGATCAAGCATTCCGAACCGATCCTGCTGGCCGGCATACCGGAATCGGCGCTGCTCAAGTTCATCGGACAATATGTCGGCCTGCGCGGTGACGCCAGGCTGGAAATTGGCCGTGGCGGCGATGGCAGCGTGGGATTGGACGCGATCAGCGGCGCCACCGTGACGGCCATCGCCGAGAACCAGGTAATTTCCCGCAGCGCCTATGAGATCGGCCGCCAGGTCGGCATCTTCACTGCGGCGGCGCGGCCGCCAGCCCGCTTCACGCCGCTCGACGAGCGCCTCAACTGGGGCAAGCTGGCCGACGAGGGCTCGGTCGGCCGCCTGACGATCACCGCGCGCGAAGTCGGCGCCGACAGCGCACGCGGCGACTACATCGATCTCTACTTCGGCTACCTCAACACGCCGACGCTGGGCAACAGCCTGCTGGGCGAGGACAACTACCAGCGCCTGATGCGCGACCTCAAGCCGGACGAGCATGCGATCTTCGTCATCGCCAGCGGCCAGACCTCGTTCAAGGGCTCGGGCTTTGTGCGCGGCGGCATCTACGACCGCATCCAGGTGCGGCAAGATCCTGAAACCTACACCTTCCGCGATACCGACTATCTCAATCTGTATCACCTGCAGCCCGGCGATGTGCCCCAATACCGCGAATCGGGCATCTTCATCGTCCGCTCGAAACACTTCAATCCGGCGTGGCCTTGGACGCTGACGCTGCTGGTCAATCAGTTGGACGCCAAGGGCGCCAAGACCTTCACCCACTACGACCAGACATACTGGCTGCCGGCCCGCTATCTGGAAGGCGGCCATCCGAAAGTGGTGACGGCGCGCCCGGCGTGGCAAAACATCTGGCTGGACCGGATTGCGCAAATCGGCTTCTTCGTCGCCACCCTGTTGTTTACCGCCATCTGGTACGCACGACGCGACCGGCTGGTGCGTGCATCGACGCGCAAGCACAAGCCTTTGATCAGCTGGCCGCGGCTGGTGCTGTGGATCATCAGCGCCGGCTTCATCGGTTTCTACCTGAAGGCGCAGCCCAGCATCACGCAGATCATGACCTGGCTCCATTCGCTGATCCATCAATGGCGCTGGGAGCTGTTCCTGTCCGATCCCTTCATCTTCCTGTTCTGGTGGTTCATCATCATCACGGTGCTGATCTGGGGACGCGGCCTGTTCTGCGGCTGGTTATGTCCATTCGGCTCGCTGCAGCACCTGATGCTGAAACTCGGTTCCGCCATCGGCCTGAAACGCTGGCAGAAACTGCTGCCAAAACCACTGCACGACAAGCTGCGCTGGCTGAAGTACGTCATCTTCTTCGGCCTGATCGGCGTATCCCTGTTCTCAATGGAGACGGCCGAACATCTGGCCGAAATCGAACCCTTCAAGACCACTTTCCTGGTCGGCGTATGGAACCGCAGCTGGCCATTCTGGCTCTTTATCGGCGCCATTCTGGGCCTGTCGCTGTTCAGCGAGCGCCCCTACTGCAAATACCTGTGCCCGATGGGCGCGGGCCTGGCGCTGCCCAGCAAGTTCCGTCTGTTCGGTCTGAAGCGCAAGGCAGAATGCACCAGCTGCCACGCCTGCGCCGCCGGTTGCGGCTCGCACGCCATCGACAGCCAAGGCAAAATCGATCAGATGGAATGCATGCTGTGCCTGGACTGCATGGTGATGTACTACGACGATCACGCCTGTCCACCCCTGGTGAAAGAGCGCAAGCGGCGAGCTGCCAAGGGCGAAGCGCTGACGCGTATCGGCGCCGACGGCTACTTCCTTACGCTCGACAGCTTGCGCTCAACGCTGCCGTCGCAAGGCAAGGAAGACGCATGAGACTGGCGCCTTCCGCCCTGCTGGCGCTGATGCGCGCGCTGGTGCTGGCAGTCATACTGGCCGGCTATGGGCCGGGCCTGGCCGCCGCCGTGCTGGAAGTGGCGCCGGGCACGTCGATCAATGCGGCCATCGCCAGTGCGCAGAAAGGCGACACACTGCTGATCGCACCCGGCAGGTATAACGAACACGTGCTGGTCGACAAGGCGCTGACGCTGCAAGGGCGCAGCCATCCCACCATCAGCGGCCGGGGGCACGGCGACACCATCCGCATCACCGCCCCCGACGTCACCCTGATCGGCCTGATCGTGATCGACAGCGGCGCGGACCTCACTGCGCAGAACGCCGGCATTTATATCGTGCCTGGCGCGCATCGCGTACAGATCAACAACTGTCGACTGGTCGCCAACCTGTTCGGCATCTGGCTGCAAGGCGTTGACGATGCGCGCTTGCTGAACAACACCATCACCGGCCGGCGCGACCTGCAATCGGCGCAGCGCGGCAATGGCATCCAGGTGTACGACACGCGCGGAGCGCGCGTCACCGGCAACGAAATCAGCGGCACGCGCGACGGCATCTATGTCGACGTCTCGCGCGACGCGCAATTTCGCCACAACCGCATCCACCATGTCCGCTACGGCACGCACTACATGAACACCCACCACAGTACCTGGGAAGACAACGAGGTATATCTGAGCCGGGCCGGGCTGGCGCTGATGGAGGTGCGCAGCCTGACCGTGCGCCGCAATATCGCGTGGGGCAATACCGATCACGGCATCATGCTGCGCACCATCCAGGACTCGCTGATCGAAGACAACGTGGTGGCCGGCAACGACCGTGGTTTTTTCATCTATGACGCCGAGTACAACACGCTGCGCCACAACCTGATCATCAATAACCGCACCGGCGTGCACCTGTCGGCCGGCTCGTCGAACAACCAAGTCGATGGCAACGACTTCATCGGCAACCAGGAGCAGGTGCGCTTTGTTGCCGCGCGCGATGTCGAATGGGGCAAACAGGAAGGCAACTACTGGAGCAATTACAACGGCTGGGACCAGAACGGCGACGGCCAGGGTGACGTGGCGTATGAAGCGAACGACCTGGTTGACCGTCTGAACTGGCAATACCCGCTGCTCAAGCTGCTCGGCGCCAGCCCCGCGCTGCAGACGCTGCGCTTTGCCGCGCGTCAGTTTCCGCTGCTGCGCGCGCCAAGCGTAGTCGACCGCCATCCGCGCATGCGCCCGCTCTCACAGAATTGGAAGAAATGGAATGACATCGCTCCCCGCATCGAATACAACTGAAGCCGCCGTCAGCCTGCGCGGCATCCGGCATCGCTACGGCGCGCTCACAGTGCTGCAGGACGTCAGCTTTGACATCGCCCATGGCGCCATGTTCGGCCTGATCGGCCACAATGGCGCCGGCAAGAGCACGCTATTCAAGCTGATGCTCGGTCTGATCACGCCCTGCGCCGGCACGCTGCACGTACTGGGCCAGAACGCGGCCGAACCTGCCTTTCGCCAGACGCGCCGGCGCGTCGGCTATCTGCCGGAAAGTTTTCTCACCTACGATAACCTGAGTGGCCAGGAAGTACTGCACTTTTTTGCGGACTTGAAGCACATTGCGCGCGCTGCTTGCGCACCGTTGCTCGACCTGGTGGGCCTGACGCATGCCGCCGCGCGGCCGGTACAGGGGTACTCCAAGGGCATGCGCCAGCGGCTCGGCCTGGCGCAGGCTCTGCTGGGCGAGCCGGACCTGATCTTCCTCGATGAGCCGACCAACGGATTGGACCCGCAAGGCATCGCCGACTTTTACGCCATCTTGCGCACCGCGCAGGACCGCGGCGCCACCATCGTCATCACCTCACACATCCTGGCAGAGATCGAGCACAGGGTCGACCAGCTGCTCATCATGCAGAGCGGCACGGTGGCCGCGCAAGGCACGCTGAGGCAGTTGCGGACGGGTACCCATGCGCCCCGGATGCTGACCATTACCGCCACGATTGCGCCTGCGCTGCAGGCGGGCGTGCGCGCGGCGCTGGCCGCGTTGCCGCTGGAGCTGGCGCTGGAGGTGCATGGCGAACAGCTGCACGTGCGCTGCGCCAGGGCCGACAAGATGGCGGTGCTGCGCCAGCTGGCCGCTTGCGCCGACGACATCGCGATTCAGGAATCGACATTGGAACAAGTATTTCTCGGCTACGGAGGCACCCATGCGCGCACGCATTGAATGGCGCCAGGTCGGCGTGCTGGCCGCAAAAGAATGGCGTGAGCGGCTGCGCAACCGCTGGGTGCTGGCCGTGGCGCTGGTGTTTGCCTTCTTCGCGCTGGCCATCGCCTACTTCGGCGCAGCCCAGCAGGGACAGGTTGGTTTCCACGGCATCGACGCCACTATCGCCAGCCTGTCCAGCCTGGTGATCTATCTGGTGCCGCTGATCGCCCTGATACTCGGCTATGACGCGATTGTCGGCGAGCGTGAGCGCGGCGCGCTGGAACTGCTGCTGTCGATGCCGGTGACGCCGCTGGAAGTGCTGCTCGGTAAGTATCTCGGCCTGGCGGCGGCGCTCACCAGCGCCACCGCGATCGGCTTTGGCGCCGGCCTGCTGCCGCTGTTCTCGCAACTGACTGTGGCCGAGGGCTGGCGCTACGCCCAATTCGTCGCCAGCGCCGTGCTGATGGGACTGGCCTTCCTCAGCATTGCCATGCTGGTATCGGTCAGCACCCGCGACCGCGTCCGCGCCAGCGGCATTGCACTGGCGCTGTGGTTCCTGTTTGTGCTGGTGTTCGACCTGCTGCTGATGGGGGTGATGGTGCTCAGCCAGGGCCAACTCGGTAGCGGCCTGTTCGCCGCCATGCTGATGCTGAACCCGGCCGACGTATTTCGCCTGCTGAACGTGTTCAGCTCGGACCAGGCGCAAGCCATGTATGGCCTGGCCACCGTGATGCCGCAAGGCTGGACCCACCCGGCGCTGCTGTCGGGCGTGATGTTAGCCTGGATTTTTTTACCGTTTTCTATCGCACTCAGGAGATTTTCATGACTATTTTCCACCTGCGCAGGAGCGCGCTGGCCGCACTGGCCACCCTTGCGCTGGCCGCCTGCACGTACAGCGCCACCAACCTGCCAGCCATTGATCCGTCCGACGAAGCCGCGTGTGCGCTGGACGGCATGCTGCTGCGCGACTTCCCTGGGCCGAAAGCGCAGGTTCGCTTCGCCGACGGCAAGACCAGCTACTTCTGTGACGTAAAAGAACTGCTCGGTGAAATGCTGGCGCCGGAACAGCGTCGCGCCACCAGCGCCTTCTACGTGCAGGACATGGGCAGCGCCAACTGGCAACAGCCGCAAGGCCACTGGATCGGGGCACACGACGCGCTCTATGTATTAGGCAGCAAGGCGCAGGGCTCGATGGGCCCGGCCATCGCCTCGTTCAGCCGGCAGGTGGACGCGGAAGCGTTTGTTCGCAAGGAAGGCGGCCGCGTGCTGCGCTTCAAGCAGATCACGCCGGCCCTGCTGAACGAAGCCAGCGGCGCCATGCCGACGCACGCCATGGCGCATTGAAACACCAACGCCTGGGCCGGCATTGCCGTTCGGCGGAAAGCGCCGGTCCGTTTTTACCCCGGCATTTGCCGACTTACTTTTGAAAAGAGACAGACCATGAAGAAACTACTTGCACTGGCAGCAATGCTGGCAGCCATCACCTCTGCCACCAGCGCCGCCGCCGCGCCGGACGCCGCCAAGGTTGAGAAAACCTACTCCACCACCTGCCTGGCCTGCCACGGCAGCGGCATCATGGGCGCGCCCAAGGTTGGCGACAAGGCGGGATGGAAACCGCGTATCGCCAAAGGCAAGCCGGCGCTGTACCTGAGCGCCATCAACGGCGTGAAAATGATGCCGCCACGCGGCGGCAATCCAGGCCTGAAGGATGATGAAGTGAAAGCACTGGTCGACTACATGGTCGCCAAGAGCAATTAAGACTGCTGGCCGCCGCCTGCGCGCGGCGGCCACACCCGGAGACATTCCATGTTTACCCGCACGCTGCTGGCGCTACTGCTGTTCCTGACTGCTTGTTCCGGCGAGGAACGCCTCTACAAAACCCGGGGCCACGTGTTCGGCACCACGGTCGACATCACCATCTACGGTAGTTCGCAGCAGCGCGCCGATCTGCTTGGCGCCGAGGTATTGAGAGAATTCGATCGCCTGCACCGTAAATTCCACGCGTGGGAGCCAAGCATGCTCACCGCCCTCAACGACAGCATCGCCAAAGGCGAGCCAATGCGCGCCGACGCTGAAATGGTCGGCCTGCTAAAATCGGCCGAGAAGCTGTCAGTGCGTTCCGGCCTGCTGTTCAACCCCACCATTGGGCATCTGATCAGGCTGTGGGGCTTCCAGAAAAACGACATCGGCGCGCAGGGACCGCCGGCCGCCGAGATCAAGCGCTGGGTCGACGCGCGGCCATCGCTGTCCGACCTGCGCTACAACGGCAACATCATCAGCAGCGTCAACCCTGCCGTCATGATCGACCTCGGCGGCTACGCCAAAGGTTACGCGCTCGACCGCGCCGCCGCGCTGCTGCGCGAAGCGCACGTCAAGGCGGCGCTGGTCAACGTCGGTGGCAACGTCATCGCCATCGGCCAGCCCGGTGAACGACCGTGGCAGGTCGGCATCCGTGATCCGCGTGGCGCCGGGACAGTTGCGCAGATCGCTTTGCGCGACAACGAAGCGATCGGCACCAGCGGTGACTATGAACGCTACTTCATGAAGGACGGCAAGCGCCGCCCGCACATTATCGACCCGCGCAGCGGCTACCCGATCGATCTGGTCGCTTCGGTCACCATCATCGCCAGCGGCGGGCGCGACCCTGGCCTGCGCTCGGACGGCCACTCCAAACCGCTGTTCATCACCGGCCCCCGAGACTGGCAAGCGATGGCGGAAAAACTCGACCTGAAAGAAGTGCTGATGGTTGACGCCCAGCGTAATGTCCACATGACAGCAGCCATGCAAGCGCGCATTGCAGGTGCAGAGCGGCACGAGCACGCCGGGACCTGGCAAGCACGCGAGTGACGTCTACGACACAGGCAACAGCATCACCAGCTTCAGTTCATGCTGGCGCGCCAGGTGCAAGGTCACCTGGTTGAATGCCAGCAGCCCCTGTTGCGCATGCTGAAACTGGCGCAAGCCGCCATCGCGGCCCTGCACCTGCTGCGCGCCCCACCACTGGCGAAAATCCGCACTGGCTGCGGCCAGTTCCGCGATCAGGCCGGCCAGCGGCGCCTGGTCTGCGTGGCGACCGATATCGGCGCGGAACTCCGCCACCAGCCGCTGTGCCCGCTCGGGCCAGCCGACGACCAGGTCGCGCGCTCCAGGCTCCAGGAACATGAAGCGCAGCTGGTTCGGTGCGCCGTCCCCGGCCTGCAGCCAGCCCGCAAACAAGGTGGACGCCGCGCCGTTCCACGCCACGGCGTTCCATGCGCGGTCGAGGATGTAGGCGGGCGCGTCAATGGCGGACACGATGGCGGCCAGTTCGGCGCTGGCAGGCCCACCGCCCTCGCCTGTCGCGTGGCTGGGGTCATGCTTGTCGGCCACCTCGAACAGATAGGCGCGCTCGGCCGCGCTCAGCAGCAGCACCTGCGCCAGGCGGGCCAGCATCTTGGCCGACGCCGACACGGGCCGCCCCTGCTCCAGCCACGTCAGCCACGTGGGACTGACGTCGCACAGCTGCGCCAACTCTTCGCGCCGCAAGCCCGGCGTGCGCCGCCGCCCGCCGCCGGGCAAGCCAGCCATGACGGGGGTGACGGCTTCGCGCCTGGCGCGGATGAATTCAGCAAGTTTATTCGACATGACATGGATGCATGGTAGTGAATATACCAGTATAAGTTATGGTCTTGTTACAGGATAATTTTATCCTTATTCTGCAGGAACTCACCCATCAACAGGAGAAAACCATGCAGCAGCACGATGTCGTTACCGAACAGTTTGGCAAAACGGCCAACGCCTACCTGAGCAGCGCTGTCCACGCGCAAGGCGCCGACCTGGTGCTGATGCAGGAATGCGCGCGCCGCCACGGCAAGCCCGTCGTCCTGGACCTGGGCTGCGGCGCCGGCCACGCCAGCTTTGCCGTCGCCCCCGTGGCGCAATCGGTGGTCGCCTACGACCTGGCGCAGCCAATGCTCGACGTCGTCGACCACGCGAAGGTGCAGCGCGGCTTGCACAACATCAGCACGCAACAGGGCGACGTGGCGCGCCTGCCGTTTGCCGACGCCAGCTTCGACATGGTCGTCACGCGCTTTTCCGCGCACCACTGGAACGACGTGGCTGCGGCCCTCGCGGAAGCGTGGCGCGTGCTGCGTCCGAACGGCACCTTGCTGATGGTCGACATCGTCGCGCCAAAGACAGCCCTGTACGACAGCACCTTGCAGGCGGTGGAAATGCTGCGCGATGCTTCCCACGTGCGCGACTACCGCACCTGCGAATGGGGCGCCAAATTCAACAACGCGGGATTCACGCACAGCTTGCGCAGCGTGTGGAAACTGACGATGCAGTTCGACGAATGGGTGGCGCGCATGCGCACACCAAGCGAAAGAGTGGCAGCCATCCGCAACCTGTTCGATGGCGCGCCCGAGGAAGCGAGAAGATATTTCGCGCTGCAGGACGATTATTCCTTCGATATCGACGCGGCCATGTTCGAGGCGACAAAACCGGTGGTGCAATAAAAAAACGGCGCCAACATGGCGCCGTTTTTTTACATCGTAGGTCGGATTAGCGCGTAGCGCGTAATCCGACAACACCACGAAGGCGTCAACAATATTGTCGGATTACGGCGCTTTGCGCCTAATCCGACCTACGCCACGATTATTTCAGCTGGCCCAGCAGCGTCTCGGCATTCGACACTTCAAACTTGCCGCCCTGCTCGACGTTCAATTGCGTCACGACACCATTGTCGACCAGCATCGAGTAGCGCTGCGAGCGCGTGCCCATGCCGTGCTTGGAGAAATCGGCGTCCAGGCCCAGTGCCTTGCTGTAGGCAGCATTGCCGTCAGCCATCATGCGCACGACGCCGGTGGCTTTCTGGTCGCGGCCCCAGGCGCCCATCACGAACGCATCGTTGACGGAGATGCACCAGATTTCATCGACGCCCTTGGCTTTCAGGTCGGCAGCGTGCTGCACGTAGCCTGGCACGTGCTGTGCGGAGCAGGTCGGGGTGTAGGCGCCTGGCAGGCCGAAGATGGCGATCTTCTTGCCCTTGACCAGGTCTTGCACATTGAACGTGTTCGGGCCCAGTGCGCAACCTTCGGTTTCGCTTTCGATGAATTCGGCCAGGGTGCCTTCTGGCAGGGTGTCGCCGATCTTGATGGTCATGTTGACTCCTTGTGTACTGTCGGTTGAGGGTTCTGCCGGCATGATGCCGACACTGCGCGATAGTATGCCTGACTTGCCGTATTTGTGCAGAAAATGGCCGGAAAGGCAAAGTCAAAAGTCAAAAGCCGGCAAAAAAAAACGGCGGCCCTCAGGCCGCCGTCATCTTTACTGACATCAGATCACCTTAATCCGCTTGCTTACGCAGGAAAGCAGGAATGTCGTACGTCTCCATGCCATTCTTTTCCATCGCGCGCACTTGCTCGGAAGCCGATTCACGGCGCCATACCGCCGGCGCCTTCATGCCGTCGAAACCGGCCGCCGGCGTGGCCACGCCAACCGTCGCCGTCGCCGCTTGCGCGCTACCCATGGCAGCCGACGGGGTCAGCGGGCTGTTGTGGGTGCCGGTGCGCAGCACTTGCTGCGGTACCAGCTGGATGTTCTTCTTGGCGCGGCCCAGGCCCGTGGCCACCACGGTCACGCGGATGTCGTCGCCCATGGCGTCGTCGTAGGCGATACCTTGCGCGATCGACGCGTCCGGCGCGGCAAACGCGCGCACGGCAGCCATGACTTCCTTGATCTCTTTACCTTTCAAGCCACGGCTGGCCGTGACGTTGACCAGCACGCCGCGCGCGCCGGACAGATCGATGCCATCGAGCAGCGGCGAAGCGACAGCCTGTTCGGCGGCGATACGCGCGCGGTCGACGCCGGACGCCGTCGCCGTACCCATCATGGCCTTGCCCTGCTCGCCCATGATGGTTTTCACGTCGTTGAAGTCGACGTTGATATGGCCAGGCACGTTGATGATCTCGGCAATGCCGGCCACCGCGTTGTTGAGCACATCATCGGCGTGCTGCATCCATTCCAGCATGCTTTCGTCTTCGTAGATCTCTTCCAGTTTTTCATTGAGGATGATGATCAGCGAATCGACGTGCAGGGACAGCTGCTCCAGGCCTTCGTCGGCGATGTCCATGCACTTCTGGCCTTCGTACGAGAATGGCTTGGAAACCACGGCCACCGTCAGCGCGCCCAGTTCCTTGGCCACTTCGGCCACGATGGGGGCGGCGCCCGTACCGGTGCCGCCGCCCATGCCGGCGGCGATGAAGACCATGTGCGCGCCACGCAGCGAATCGGCGATGCGCGTGCGCGACTCTTCGGCCAGCTGGCGGCCGACGGCAGGCTTCATGCCTGCGCCCAGACCGGTATCGCCGATCTGGATGATGTTGTGGGCCTTCGATGTCGACAGGGCCTGTGCGTCGGTGTTGGCGGCAATGAACTCCACGCCCGACATGCCTTTGTTGATCATGTGTTGGACTGCATTGCCACCCGCACCGCCGACGCCGACGACCTTGATGACGGTACCTAAAGCTGTGTTATCGACCATATCGAACTCCATGATGTGCTCCTATCAGATGCGGTTTCCAAGCGCCAGGCCTCATATTGGTAGGAGAACTGGAGATTGAAAACTGCGGTTAAATATAAAATTAAGTTATGTGTGTGTACCTGCGATGCTGCTAAAAAACCTGTACTGCCGGGCGTAAATCATGCCCTTAAAAATTCCCTAAAAACCATTCCTTCATGCGCTGCCAGACTGCCTTCACCGAGCCGTCCTGACGCGTCACGATGTGGCCGCGCAGGTATTGCTTCTTCGCTTCCAGCAGCAGGCCCAATACCGTGGCATAGCGCGGACTGCGCACCACGTCGGCCAGCTGGCCCCGATACTCGGGCGTGCCAAGGCGCGCCGGTTTCAGGAAAATGTCTTCCGCCATTTCCACCATGCCGGGCATGATGGACGTGCCGCCCGTGAGCACGATGCCCGACGACAGCACGCCTTCGTAACCGGATTCGCGCACCACCTGGTGCACCATGGCGAACAGCTCCTCGACACGCGGTTCGATCACTGCCGCCAGCGCCTGGCGCGACAGGTTGCGCGGGCCGCGGTCGCCCAGGCCAGGCACTTCCAGCGATTCGCCGGGGTCGGCCAGGACCTGCTTGGCTACGCCATAGCGGATCTTGATTTCTTCCGCTTCCGCGGTCGGGGTACGCAAGGCCATGGCGATGTCGTTGGTGATCTGGTCGCCGGCGATGGGAATGACTGCCGTATGGCGGATCGCGCCATCGGAGAATACCGCCACATCGGTCGTGCCGCCGCCGATGTCGATCAGCACCACGCCCAGTTCCTTCTCGTCGGGCGTGAGCACGGCATCGGCGGACGCCATCGGCTGCAGAATCAGGTCCGACACTTCCAGGCCGCAGCGGCGCACGCACTTGACGATGTTCTGCACCGCCGACACGGCGCCGGTGACGATATGCACCTTCACCTCCAGGCGGATGCCGCTCATGCCGATAGGCTCGCGCACATCTTCCTGGCTGTCGACGATGAACTCTTGCGGCACCGTGTGCAGCAATTGCTGATCGGTCGGAATGTTAACCGCTTTTGCCGTCTCGATGACGCGCGCCACGTCGGTCGCCGTCACTTCCTTGTCCTTGATGGCCACCATGCCGCTGGAATTGAAGCTGCGGATATGGCTGCCCGCAATGCCCGCGTACACATTGCGGATCTTGCAGTCGGCCATCAGCTCGGCCTCTTCAAGCGCGCGCTGGATGGACTCCACCGTGGCCTCGATATTGACCACCACGCCCTTTTTCAGGCCCTTCGATTCGTGCTGGCCCAGCCCGATCACTTCGTGGCGCCCGTCGGACATCACTTCGGCTACCACCGCCACCACTTTCGAGGTGCCGATGTCGAGGCCGACGATCAGGTTTTTCGCGTCTTTTGTCATTTCTTTCGCCTAGTTTTTTGGGCTATTAATTAATTGGGTATTCGGTTAAGCCGGTTTTTTAATCGGACTGCTGTTTTTCTTCTTGATCACTGGCTTGCCATCCTTGCCTTCGGCCGGTATCACCAGGCCGGCGGAACTGAGCGCCAGGCCATTCTGGTAGCGCATATCGATCGTGTCGATATTTTCCAGCCGGCTCGCCAGCTGCGGGTAGATGCCCACCAGCCGGTCGACCCGCGCCTTCAGGGTCGTATGATTCTGCTCGCGTCCCAGCGCCACGCTCATGCCGTTATTCAGTTTCACGGTCCACGCATAGCGGCTCGACAGCGACAGGGTTTCCGGCACCATCTTCAGCGGCGCAAACCACTTTGCCAGCTGCACATAGGTGGCCAATACTTCTTTTTCGCTGCCATCGGGACCGGCAAACGCAGGCAATTCATGGTCGTCTTCCGCTTCGGCCACATTCGCCGTAAACACGTCGCCCTTGACCGACAGCAGGCGTCCATCCTCGCCCCAGGTGCCCAGCGCTTCGTGTTCTTCCAGCGCCACGATCAGCTGGTTCGGCCACTCGCGCCGCACGCTGGCACGGCGTACCCAGGGCACCGATTCGAACACGCCGCGCACGCTATCGAGGTTGGTCGTGAAAAAATTGCCCTTGATGCGGCCCAAAGTGCCGCTGCGCAGGGTCAGGTAATTCACGTGGCGCAAGCCCTTGTCGTCCGCGCTTTCCACCTTGATCGTGCGCAGGTCGAACATGGGACGCTGCGACACCCACCAGACGCCGGCGGCCACGCACACGACCAGAACCGCGGCCAGCAAGCCGTTGGCAGTCGTATTGAGGCTTTTAGCGTCATGCCACATATCAGTGCTGTCCCTTGTGCATTTTCAGACGCGCGCCAGCGACGATTTCCAGGCACAGGTCTTCATAGCTGATGCCCACCGCGCGCGCCGCCATCGGCACGAGCGAGTGCCCCGTCATGCCGGGCGAGGTATTGACTTCCAGCAGGAACAGCTTGCTGTCGGCCGCGCGCATCAGCACGTCCACCCGTCCCCAGCCTTCGCAACCGAGGGCGCGGTAGGCTGCCACGGCGATGCGTTCCATCTCCGCCACGATCGCCGGGTCCAGCTGCGGCGGGCAGAAATACTGCGTGTCGTCCGTGAAGTACTTGTTCTGGTAATCGTAATTGCCTTGCGGCGCGACGATCTCGATCGGCGGCAGCGCGCGCGCCGTGGCGCCCTTGCCCAGGATCGCGACGGTGAATTCGCGGCCCTTGACGAATTCCTCGGCCAGCACCGAATCATCGAGACCGGCGGCGATGTCGTAGGCTGCCTGGAAGGCCGATGCCTCGTTGACCGTGGTGATACCGATGCTCGAGCCTTCATGCGGCGGCTTGACGATCAGCGGCAAGCCCAGTTCTGCGGCGACCTTGGCCAGGTCGGAGCTGTCATCGAGCACCGCGTACTTTGGCGTCGGCAGTTGATGCATCAGCCAGATCATCTTGGTGTAAATCTTGTCCATGCCCACCGCGCAAGCCATCACGCCACTGCCCGTGTAGGGAATGCCCAGCTGTTCCAGCGCGCCCTGCAGGCTGCCGTCTTCGCCGAAGCGGCCGTGCAGCGCGATGAAGACGCGGTCGAATTTTTCAGCGGCCAGTTCGGCCAGGCTGCGTTCGCCCGTGTCGAACGCGTGCGCGTCCACGCCGCGGCTTGTCAACGCGGCCAGCACGCCCGTGCCGGACATCAGCGACACTTCGCGCTCGGCCGAGCTGCCGCCGAACAGGACGCCAACCTTGCCCAATTGTTTTACATCGATAGCTGAAGCTTGGTTCACATCAGGCCTTTACAGTGTTGGATGGATACGTAGTCAGTTGTTGCGGGATACCGCTGATGGAGCCCGCGCCCATGGTCAGCACGACGTCGCCGTCGCGCGCCACGCTCATGATGGTGTCGGCCATGTCCTTCATGGACTCGACGAAAATCGGTTCGATCTTGCCGCGCGCGCGCAGCGCATGCGCCAGGGCGCGGCCGTCGGCGGCGACGATAGGCGCTTCGCCCGCCGCATACACCTCCGACAAGAGCAGCACGTCGGGCGCGCCCAGCACTTTGACGAAGTCCTCGAACAGGTCGCGCGTGCGGCTGTAGCGGTGCGGCTGGAACGCCAGCACGAGGCGGCGGCCAGGATAGGCGGCGCGCGCGGCGGCCAAGGTCACTTCCGTTTCCACAGGATGATGGCCGAAATCGTCGACCAGCGCGAAGCTGCCGCCGTTCGGCAGCGCCACGTCGCCATAGCGCGTGAAGCGGCGGCCCACGCCGGAAAACTCGGCCAGGCCCTGCTGCGTGGCGCTGTCGGCGATGCCGATTTCGCGCGCGATGGCGATCGCCGAGCAGGCATTCTGCACATTGTGCATGCCGGGCTGGTTCAGCACCACGTCCAGGTCCGGATAGCCTTCCTGCAGCACGGTGAAGTGCATTTCCAGGCCCACGGCGCGCGCATTGATGGCGCGCACTTGCGCGTCTTCCGCGAAACCATAAGTGGTGACGGGCTTGGTGACGAACGGGATGATGGCGCGCACGTGCGGATCGTCGATGCACAGCATGGCGCGGCCATAGAATGGCAGGCGGTGCGTGAACTGCACGAAAGCCTGTTTGAGCTTTTCGAAATCGTGTTCGTAGGTGTCCATGTGATCGGCGTCGATATTCGTGATCACTTCGATCATCGGCGTCAGGTTCAGGAACGAGGCGTCCGATTCATCGGCTTCGGCCACCAGGTAGTCGCCCGAGCCCAGCTTGGCATTCGCGCCAGCACTGGTCAAACGGCCGCCGATGACGAAAGTCGGGTCGAGACCACCTTGCGCCAGTACGGAGGCGACCAGGCTGGTGGTCGTCGTCTTGCCGTGCGTGCCGGCAATCGCGATACCGCGCTTCAGGCGCATCAACTCGCCCAGCATCACGGCGCGCGGCACCAGCGGAATCTTGCGCGCGCGCGCGGCCGCCACTTCCGGATTGTCTTGCGGGACGGCGCCCGACGTCACCACCGCATCGGCGTCGCCGATATTTTCCGCTGCGTGGCCGAGCATGACGGTCGCGCCCAGGCTCGCCAGGCGCTGCGTCGCCGCATTGCTGCCCAGGTCGGAACCCGACACCTTGTAGCCGAGGTTGACCAGCACTTCGGCGATGCCGCTCATGCCGCTGCCGCCAATGCCGACAAAGTGGATATTGTTTACTTTATGCTTCACAGAGCTAACCTCATGCCAGTTTTTCCAATACGTGTGCGATCGCCTCATTGGCGTCGCGCTTGCCTGCTGCCAGTGCCGCTTGCGCCATGTGCTGGCAGGTATCCCGCGTCAAGGACGCCAGCAATGTGCTCAGCGACGCCGCACTCATTTCCGTTTGCGGCAGATGAATCGCCGCGCCTTGTTTTGCCATCCATTGCGCGTTGTCGCGCTGGTGGCTGGTGGTCGACGCCACCAGCGGCACGAGCACGCTGGCCACGCCGGCCGCCGTCAATTCCGACAGGGTGATGGCGCCTGCGCGGCAAATCACCAGGTCGGCCTCGGTATATGCCTTGGCCATGTCGTCGATGAAGTCGACCACATTGGCTTGCACGCCCGCCTGCGCATACGCGGCATGCAGGGCGTCGATATTCTTCTTGCCCGACTGGTGCGTCACCAGCGGGCGTTCGCCCTCCGGCATCAGCGCCAGCGCGGCGGGCAGATTGTCGTTCAGCGCTTTCGCGCCCAGGCTGCCGCCCACCACGAGGATGCGCAGCGGTCCGCTGCGGCCCGCGAAGCGAAGCGCCGGCGGCGCCATCGCGAGGATCTCGGCGCGCACGGGATTGCCCGTCACGACGGCCTTGCCGGCGGCGCTGCCGAAATCGGCAGGGAAACCAAAGCACACCTGCTGCGCCAGCGGCACCAGGGTCTTGTTCGACAGCAGCAGCGCCGCGTCGGCATTGACCAGCACCAGCGGCACGCCCTTGAGGCGCGCCATCAGGCCGCCCGGCACGGTGACGTAGCCGCCCATGCCCATCACCACGTCCGGCTTGCGGCGCGCGATGAAGCGGCGGATGGCAAAGAAGCTGGCCAGCATCTTGAAGCCGCCCTTGACCGTGTGCGCCAGGCCCTTGCCGCGCATGCCCGAGAACGCAATGGCGTCCATGGGAATGCCGCTTTTCGGCACCAGGTCCTGCTCCATGCCGTGGGTCGTGCCCAGCCAGCTCACTTCCCAGCCGCGCGCGCGCATCGTCTGCGCAATCGCCAGGCCCGGGAAGATATGGCCGCCGGTGCCGGCCGCCATGATCATCAGTCTTTTCGTCGTTTTCAAGTTTGTCACGTTGTTCATAGCCGGCCTCCGCGCATCAGGATCCGGTTTTCGTAATCGATGCGCAGCAAAATCGCCAGGCCAATACAGTTAATCAGTACGCCCGTACCGCCATAACTCATCAGGGGCAAGGTCAGGCCCTTGGTCGGCAGCAGGCCCAGGTTCACGCCCATGTTGATGAAGGTCTGCACGCCGATCCAGATGGCGATGCCCTTCGCCGTCAGGCCCGCAAAGGTCTGGTCGATGGCGATCGCCTGGCGGCCGATGTCGAACGCCCGCTTGATAATCCAGTAGAACATGCCGATCACGATCAGTACGCCCACCAGGCCCAGTTCCTCACCGATCACGGCCAGCAAGAAGTCCGTATGCGCTTCGGGCAGGTAGTGCAGTTTTTCCACACTGCCGCCCAGGCCCACGCCAAACAGTTCGCCGCGTCCGAAGGCGATCAAGGAGTGCGTCAGCTGGTAAGCCTTGTTCAGCGCATTGTCTTCCTGCCACGGGTCGAGATACGCAAAAAACCGCTCGCGGCGGAATTTCGACAAGGCGATGATGGTGACGAAGATCGCCGTCAGCATGGCGCCGATGCCGCCGAACCAGATGGCGTTGACGCCGCCCAAAAACAGAATGCCCATGGCGATGCAGACGATCACGCCGAAAGCACCCAAGTCGGGCTCCATCAGCAGCAGCAAGCCGACGAAGCTCACAGCCAGCGCCATCGGCATGAAGCCCTTGGTCAGCTTGTGCATGTATTCCTGCTTGCGCACCGTGTAGTCGGCCGCGTACAGCACCATCACCACCTTCATCAGCTCGGACGGCTGCGGCCGCAGGCCCGGCAGGTTCAGCCAGCGGCGACCGCCGTTGACCGACACGCCCAGGCCCGGTATCAGCACCATTACCAGCAGCACCAGGGTGCCGATGAACAGCCACGGCGCGATCTTTTGCCAGGTGGCGACGGGGATGCGGAACACCAGCGCGCCAACGATGATCGAAATACCGATGAACAGCGCCTGGCGCACGACAAAGTAATTGTTCGTGTAGGCGGCAAACTTGCGCGCATCCGACAGCGAGATCGACGCCGAATACACCATCACCATGCCCAGCAACATGAGCAGCAGGACCACCCACACCAGCGGCTTGTCGTAGTCCATCATCTTCGACTGCCGCGCGCGGCTATCCAGCGGCTTGGCAGCCGAGCCGGAACCAAAGCTGAAGGGCAGTTGGAAGGCCATCAGATATCCTGTCCGTTTTCCAGGGCGATGTCGCGCACGGCGTCGACAAACACCTGCGCGCGGTGCGCATAGTTCTTGAACATGTCCAGGCTGGCGCACGCGGGCGACAGCAGCACGGCATCGCCGGCCAGCGCCAGGCTGCTGGCGCGCTTGACGGCTTCCGGCAAGGTGGCGCAGTCGACGATGTCCACGCCGGCCGGCTCGAGGGCCACGCGCAGCGCAGGCGCATCGCGCCCGATCAGCACCACGGCGCGCACGTAGCGCGACACGGGTTCGGCCAGCGGCGAGAAATCCTGTCCCTTGCCGTCGCCGCCGGCGATCAGCACCAGGCGCTGTTCCGCGCCGCCAAACGCCTTGCCCAGGCCGAACAGGGCCGCCGCCGTCGCGCCCACGTTCGTGCCCTTGCTGTCGTCGTAGTATTCGACTTCATTGACTGCCGTGATCAGCTCCACGCGGTGCGGCTCGCCCTGGTATTCGCGCAAACCGTGCAGCAGCGGCGCGAATGGCAGGCCGATGGCGCGGCACAGGGCCAGCGCCGCCAGCGCATTCGAGGCATTGTGCTGGCCGCGGATTTTCAGCGCGTCGGCCGGCATCAGTTTCTTGGCCATCGTCGGCACCGGTTCCGGCGCCGGATCGTTCTTCTTGCGCTTTTTCTCGATCACTTCTTCGCTGGGCACGGCTTGCGCCAGCCAGAAGATGCCGCGTTCATTGACAAGGCCAAAGCTGTCCACTTCCACCGGTTCGCCCGTGCCGAAGGTGATCGTCTCGGTCAGCGGATCGGCCATGTGCATGACGGCCGCATCGTCGCGGTTCAATATGCGCACGGTCTGCTCGCCGAAGATGCGCGCCTTGTCGGCAGCATAGGCGGCCATGTCGCCATGCCAGTCCAGGTGGTCCTGCGACAGGTTCAAGACCGTGGCCGCATCGGCCTGCAGGCTGAACGTCGTGTGCAGCTGGAAGCTGGACAATTCCAGGATCCACGCTTGCGGCAAGCTGCTGGCGACGGGTTCTGCCGCTTCTTCTCCTTCAGCCACAGGCTGCGGCGCCGGTTCGGCGTCAAGCACTTCGCGCAACACGTCGAGCGCGGCCGGGCTGATATTGCCGGCCACGCGCGTGGCCAGGCCCGCGCGCTCGCACAGCAGCCCTACCAGGCTGGTGACCGTCGTCTTGCCATTCGTGCCCGTGATGGCGATGACTTTCGGCGCATAGCCGCGTTCCGCCTTCAGTGCAGCCAGCGCCTGCGCGAACAGTTCGATCTCGCCCCACACGGGAATATTTTTTTCAACAGCGGCCGGCGCAATGTGCGCCAGTTCGCGGCCCGGCGCCAGGCCAGGGCTGACGGCGACGAAGTCGACGCCATCGAGCAGGTCGGCCGTGAAGGCGCCTGCGATGAATTGCGCCTGCGGCACGGCAGCCTGCAGCGCGGCCAGGCGCTCAGGGGTTTCCCTTGTATCTGCCACGCGGACTAGCGCACCGCTGCGGGCCAGCCACAGGGCCATGGCCAGCCCCGATTCGCCGAGGCCCAGTACCAGTGCGGTTTTAGCGTCGTACGTCATCAGCGCAGCTTCAAGGTGGTCAGGCCGAGCAGCACCAGCATCATGGTGATGATCCAGAAACGCACGACAACCTGCGTCTCCTTCCAGCCTTTTTGTTCAAAATGGTGATGCAATGGCGCCATCAGGAAGACGCGGCGGCCGGCGCCATAGCGCTTCTTCGTGTACTTGAACCAGACGACCTGGATGATCACGGACAGCGTTTCGACGACGAAGATGCCGCCCATGATGAACAGGACGATTTCCTGGCGCACGATGACGGCGATGGTGCCCAGTGCACCGCCCAGTGCCAGCGCGCCCACGTCGCCCATGAACACTTTCGCGGGGTGCGTGTTATACCAGAGGAAGGCCAGGCCGGAACCGGCCAGCGCGCCGCAGAAGATCACCAGTTCGCCGGCGCCCGGGATGTGCGGGATGAACAGGTAGCGCGCATACGTGGCGTTACCCGTCAGGTAGGCGAACAGGCCCAGGGCCGTGCCGACCATTACAGTCGGCATGATGGCCAGGCCATCGAGACCATCGGTAAAATTGACGGCGTTGCTGGTGCCGACGATGACGCAATAGGTCAGCGCGATGAAGCCCCACACGCCCAGCGGATAGCTGATGGTCTTGAAGAACGGGACGATCAGGTCGGCCTTCGGCGGCAGGTCCATGGCGAAGCCCGACTGCACCCAGGCGTAGATCAGATTCCACACGTGGCCCGCGTCGGGTTCCGACACGGAGACGGAAAACGCCAGGTAAAACGCGGCGACGATGCCGATCAGCGACTGCCAGAAGTATTTTTCGCGCGAGCGCATGCCTTCCGGATCCTGGTGCACCACCTTGCGGTAGTCGTCGGCCCAGCCGACGGCGCCAAAGCCCAGGGTGACGATCAAGACCGGCCAGATGAAGCGGTTCGACAGGTCGGCCCACAGCAGGGTGGAAATGCCGATGGCGATGAGAATCAGTACACCGCCCATGGTGGGCGTGCCGTGTTTTTTCAGATGCGTTTGCGGGCCGTCCGTACGCACGGCCTGGCCAACCTTCATACGCGTGAGCATGCGGATCACGGCCGGACCGGCGCACAGGCCGATCAAAATCGCCGTCAAGGTGGCGAAGACGGCGCGGAACGTGATGAAGTTAAAGACCCGCAATGGGCCAATGTCGTCCTGGAAATAATGAGCGAGCCAGAGCAGCATGATTAGTGAGCTTCCTTGTTATTGTTGTTTGAACCAATCAAATGCTGCACGGCCCGTTCCATCTTCATGAAACGGGAGCCCTTGATTAATACTGTTGCATCCGAACGGCCGGACAAATGCGCATCGAGCGCCGCCAGCAAACCGTCGAACTGTTCGAAATACTCCACGACCGTGCCCGATTCCTGGCTCGCGGCAGCTTGCGCCGGATTGACCAGATGGCGCGCCAGGCCGCCCGTCGCCAGCACGTGTTCGATGCCTTTGGCGGCGGCGTAGGCGCCGATCTCTTCGTGGAACTGCTGCCCCTGCGTGCCGACTTCGCCCATCTCGCCCAGCACCAGGATGCGCGGTGCCGCGGCCTGCGCCAGTACATCGATGGCCGCGCGCGCCGAATCCGGATTGGCGTTATACGTGTCGTCGATGATGGTGGCGCCGTTGGCGGCACGTTTTTTCTGCAGGCGGCCATTCACGGGAGAAAACGCCTCCAGGCCCTGCTTGATATGTTCCGGCGCGATGCCGGCGCCAACGGCGCATGCCACGGCGGCCAGCGCATTGCGCACATTATGTTCACCGGCCGCCTGCAAGCCGACAAAAAACTGGCGCAGACTGCCGTCCCGTGCGCGCACGCTGACGAACAGGTCGCTGCCAAAATCCTCGGCCGCGCGGTGCGTGCAGCTGACGTCGGCCTCTTTCGACAGACCGAAGGTGATGGCGGCGCGTGCACCGGCCAGTTCGCGCCACAGTGGCGTGAATTCGTCGCCATGCGGGAAGACGGCCACGCCGTCGTCTGCCAGGGCCGCCAGCGCGGCGCCGTTCTCGCGCGCCACGGCTTCCACCGTATGCATGAATTCCTGGTGTTCGCGCTGCGCGTTGTTGACCATCGCCAGGGTCGGTGCGGCAATCGCGGCCAGGCGGGCAATTTCTCCCGGATGGTTCATGCCCATCTCGATGACGGCCGCCTTGTGTTCTTCATTCAGACGGAACAGGGTCAATGGCACGCCGATCTCGTTATTCAGGTTGCCGCGCGTGGCCAGCCGCCCCTCTTCGCCGAAGGCCGCCGCCAGGATGGCTGAAATCATTTCCTTGACGGTGGTCTTGCCATTGCTGCCGGTGACGCCGATGACGGGTACATTGAAGCGGCCGCGCCAGTGGTTGGCGATGCGGCCCAGCGCGATCAGGGTATCGGCCACCACGATGGCCGGCACCTTGCCGCTGTCCCAGCCTTCGGGCAGGCGCTCGACCACCACGGCGGCGACGCCGCGCGCGGCCACCTGGTCGAGGAAGTCGTGGGCGTCGAAACTCTCGCCGCGCAGGGCGACGAACAGCGAGCCGGCCGGGGCGCTGCGGCTGTCGGTGGACACGCCGTCAAAAACGGCGTCGCCCGTCAGCTGCGCGCCTTGCAGCGATGGCATCAGTTCCGCCAGGCTTGCGTGCATCAGGCGATCCATCAGTTCGTCCTCATCATCGTCAGGCGCGCGGACAGGGCCAGCTGCGCATGGTCGGCGTCGGAGAACGGCAGTTTTTTGCCCTTGATTTCCTGGTAAGGCTCATGGCCCTTGCCCGCCAACAGGATCACGTCCGGCTTGGCCGCGTGCTTGATGGCCGACAGGATGGCGGCGGCGCGGTCTTCGATGGCTTGCGGCTGCGGGCCGTCTGCGCGCATGCCGGCGACGATCTGCGCGATGATCGCGTGCGGATCTTCACTGCGCGGATTGTCGCTGGTGACCAGCACGTGATCTGCCAGTTGCGCGATGGCGCCCATCTGCGGACGCTTGCCCGGATCGCGGTCGCCGCCGCAGCCGAACACGCACCACAGCTGGCCGCCACGCTCCTGCGCCACCTGGCGCAAGGCAGCAAGGGTTTTTTCCAGCGCGTCCGGCGTATGCGCGTAATCGATGACGACCATCGGCGCTTCCTGGCCGCCCACCTGCTGCATGCGACCCGGGGCCGGCTGCAGCGATTCGATGCCGTCGATGGCCGCGCGCAGGCCGGTGCCGTGCGCCAGCAAGGCGCCCAGCACGGCCAGCGCGTTGCTGATATTAAAGTGGCCCACGAGTTGCGTCTTGACCAGCGCCACACCCAGCGCGCATTCCAGATGGAAGTCGGTGCCGGCATTGCGGCTGCGGAACTGGCTGGCGCGCAGCATCAATACGCCCGGCAAGTCGGGCAAGGCTGCCGCATCCTGCAAGGTGTAGCCGATGACCGGATATTCGCCGGACAGCTTGCCATCCACGTGGCGCACCAGGCGCAGGCCCATGGGGTCGTCCAGGTTGATGACGGCCGTTTTCAGGCCGGGCCAGTCGAACAGTTTGACTTTGGCCGCCTCGTAAGCCGCCATGTCGCCATGGTAGTCGAGGTGGTCGCGCGTCAGATTGGTAAACATGGCCACGTCGAAATGCATGCCGGCCGCGCGGTCCTGGTCCAGGCCGATCGACGACACTTCGATGGCAACGGCCTTGGCGCCGGCGTCGCGCATCGCGGCCAGTTTGCGCGCCAGCAGCACGGCGTCCGGCGTCGTGTAGCCGGTGACGTCGAATTCGATGGCGCCGCGCGGCTTGCACAGGCCGACGCCCAACGTCCCGATGACGGACGATGTTTCACCCAGGCGCGCCAGCGCTTGCGCCAGCCACAGCGCGCACGAGGTCTTGCCATTCGTGCCCGTCACGCCGGCGCTGAACATGGCGCTGTCGGGCATGCCGTAAAAAGCATGCGCCACGGGGCCGGCCAGGCGTTTCAGGTCGCTGACCAGCAGGTGCGGCACTTGGCTCCATGCGGCGTTCCATTCCACGGCGTCATGCACGATGGCGGCGGCGCCCTGCTCGATGGCGGCGGCGATGAAATCGGTGGCGCCCGCATAGGCGAAAAACACGTCGCCGCGCTGCACGCGGCGCGAATCGGACGTCAGCTGCCCGGACGGGGCAGCCGTTTTGATCCACAAACTGATGTCTTGTATGGTCATGAGTGACTTCACATGGCCTCCGGGCCGGCATTGGCCGGGACCACGATTTCAGTAACGGAGGAATCGGGCGGTACGTTCATCGCGCGCAGCGCGTTGGTCGCAATCGCCGCGAAAGCGGGAGCGGCAACCTGGCCGCCATAGTGGGCTGGGCCGGTCGGTTCATCGATCATCACGGCAATGATGAAGCGCGGCGCCGACATCGGCACCATGCCCACGAAAGAGCCGATGTATTTGCGCGGCATCGCATAGCGGCCGTTTTCCACTTTATAGGCGGTACCCGTCTTGCCGCCGACTCTGTAGCCGGCGACCTGGGCGCGCTTGGCCGAGCCGTGCGCGCCGGAGACGACGAGTTCGAGCATGGCGCGCATTTCGGCGGCCGTCTTCGGCTTGATCACCTGCTGGCCCACAGGCAGTTCATTGACCTTCTGGAACGACAGGGGAATCGTGTCGCCATCGCGCGCGAACATCATGTAAGAGCGCGCCAACTGGATCAGCGAGACGGAAATGCCGTTACCGTAGCTCATGGTGGCCTGTTCCACCGGGCGCCACGATTTGTATGGACGCACACGGCCGGCCACGGCACCGGGGAAGCCCCATTTCGGCTGCTGGCCGAAGCCCACCTTGGTAAACATTTCCCACATTTCCTGCGACGGCATGCCCAGTGCGATTTTCGAGGTACCGATGTTCGACGACATCTCGATGATTTCCGAGACATTGATCACGCCGTGCGGCTTGGTGTCGGTGATCGTGCGGTCGGCGATGGTGTAGCGGCCCGGGCCCGTGTCGATCAGGGTGCCCGGCTTGACCCGGCCCGTGTCGAGCGCCAGCGAGACCGTGATCGGCTTCAGGGTCGAACCGGGTTCGAAGGTATCGGTCATGACGCGGTTGCGCAGCTGCTGGCCCGTGAGCTTGCGGCGGTCGTTCGGGTCGTAGCTCGGGTAATTGGCCAGGGCCAGCACTTCTCCCGTATGCACGTCGAGCACCACGGCGCCGCCGGCCTTGGCATTGAATTTCTCCACCGCTTCCTTCAACTGCGTGAAGGCGATGTACTGGATCTTGCTGTCGACGGACAGGGTCAGGTCCTTGCCGTCATGCGGTTCGTGGATGAAACCGATGTCTTCGACGATGTGGCCCAGGCGGTCCTTGATCACGCGGCGGCTGCCGGTGGTGCCGACGAGGGTCTTCTGCTGCGCCAGTTCCATGCTTTCCTGGCCCACGTCTTCCACGTTGGTAAAGCCGACCACGTGGGTCATCACTTCGCCCTGCGGATAGAAGCGCTTGTATTCCTTGCGCTCGTCGATGCCGTCGATGCCCAGCTTGGAGATCTTGTCCGCCACGTCCATCTCGACCTGGCGTTTCAGGTAAACGAAGCTGCGGTCCGAATCGAGCTTCTTGCGCAATTCGTTGACGTTCATTTCCAGCAGGCCGGCCAGCGCATTGATTTTTTCGGGCGATGCCTGCAGCACGTCGTCGGGAATGGCCCAGATGGCTTTCACGGGCACGGACGAAGCGAGCACCTGGCCATTGCGGTCGGTGATCTTGCCGCGCGTGGCCGGCAATTCCAGCGTGCGCTCATAGCGCGCCTTGCCCTGCTTTTGCAGGAACTGCGTCGACACGCCCTGCAGCCACAGCGCGCGCGCGCCCAGGCCGGCGAAAGCAAAGAACAGCAGGAACAGCACGACGCGCGAACGCCAGACGGGCAGACGCACCGCCAGTACGGGGTTCTTCGAGAATGGCACGCCTTTCGATGCCGCCACCCGGCCGTTGCTATTACCGCCCAACTTCATTATTCGCCCTCCGTCAGGTATTGCGTACGCGCCGCCGTCAGCGGCGTCATGCTCAGGTCGCGCCGTGCGATCGATTCAATGCGTTCATGCTTGCCTAAAGTAGACTGGTCCAGCTGCAGTTGCGCCCAGTCGATGTCGAGCTGGCGCGACAGCGCTTGCGCGCGTTCCAGGTCGATCAGCAGGTGGCGCGACTGATACTGCGCGTTCACCAGCGACAGGCCGCAGCACACCAGCAGGGCCGACAGCACGACACACAGCTTGCCAGTCATCGGGCGCCGCCATTTGCAGGGGCGGCCAGCGGCAAACGCTGCGCCACGCGCATCACGGCCGAACGCGAGCGCGGATTGCCCTCGATCTCGGCGTCGGATGGCTTCATCTTCGAAATCAGCTTCATTTCCGGCTGCGGCAAGTCGACCGCGCGGATCGGCAGGCGGCGGTCAGGCTGCTCCACGTTCGCCTTCGAGGCGAAGAAGCGCTTGACCATGCGGTCTTCCAGCGAGTGAAAGCTGATCACGGCCATGCGCGCGCCAGGCGCCAGGCAGGCATACGCCTGGTTCAGGCCGATCTCGAGATCCTCGAGCTCTTTGTTAATGAAAATGCGTATGGCCTGAAAGGTGCGGGTAGCGGGGTCCTTACCCTTCTCGCGGGTCTTGACGGCGCCTGCCACGATGCCGGCAAGCTGTCGTGTGCTTGAAATTGGCTGGACTGCCCGGCCAGCAACAATCGCCTTTGCAATCTGAAAAGCAAACCGTTCTTCCCCATAATCGCGTATCACTTTCTCTAAATTCTGCTCGGTTTCCACCGCCAGCCATTCGGCCGCGGAGATGCCGCGCGTGGTATCCATGCGCATGTCCAGCGGTCCGTCGTTGCGGAAGCTGAAACCGCGCGCCGCGTCGTCGACCTGCGGCGACGAGATGCCCAGGTCGAGCAAAATGCCGTCCACCTGCCGCACGCCGCGTTCGGCCAGGCTGGCCGTCATGGTGGCAAAGCTGTCATGGACGATCTGGAAACGGGGGTCGGCGATCTGCTCGGCCGTGGCAATCGCTTGCAAATCCTTGTCGAAACCGATCAGGCGCGCGTCATCGGCCAGGCGCGACAAAATCAAGCGGCTATGGCCGCCGCGGCCAAACGTGCCATCGACGTAAACGCCGTGCGCGCGGTCGCCCGTCAGGTCGAGGGCATCGACCGCTTCATCGAGCAGCACCGTGCGATGCTGAAATTCCGGCACCGTGAGTTGTGTCATTACGGAGCCTTAGAAAGAAAAATTGGAAAGTACATCGGGGGTGCCGGCATCGATCGCCTGCTGTTCTTTGTCGGCCAATTTGGCGGCATCCCATATTTCAAAGTGGCTGCCCATGCCGATCATCATCACTTCGCGCGCCAGCCCGACGGCGTTGCGCAATTCGGGCGAGATCAGCACACGGCCGGCCGAGTCCAGCTCGACGTCGACGGCGTTGCCGAGGAAGATGCGCTGCCAGGCGCGCGCCGACATGGGCCAGGCGGCGATTTGCTGGCGGTGGCTTTCCCACACGGGACGGGGGAAAAACAGCAGGCAGCCATCGGGGTGTTTGGTCAGGGTCAAACGGCCTTCGCATTGAATCGCCAGCGCGTCACGGTGCTTGGCAGGGATAGACATCCTGCCTTTGGCATCGAGATTGATTGCGGACGCGCCTTGAAACACGGAAGACCTTTTTTGAGCTTGGGTTGCGATGCTTGCGCATCACGATAAAAAGGGAAAATTTCCCACAAAAACACACTTTTTCACACAGTTGCCCACTTTAGAGGAAGCAAAGATAGTGGTCAAGCGGTTTCCGATTGGCAAAACAGGAATTTTATTAATGAAATTAAGGACTTAGCGCATATCGTTGAAGGAGTCTCAAATAAAAATATATCGATAAATTAGATACTTATGAAAGATAGTGAATGTGCTACCTCATCTGCACACATGTGTTTTCCTACCGTAAACATCGAAAAAAACGAAATCAAATAATTGAATTTTTTACAGTTAGTTGACACATGACAATAATTTCCTTATCCAGGCACAACAGCAATCCAGCGCAGTGAAAGACTTGGTTTAAAGCAAAAAATAATCGTCCACGGCGCGTACCGGCCCTGTTTTCAGGGGCTGGCCTGACGCGGGAAAACTATTTTTGCAATGCAGCAATTAATTAGAACCAAGAAACTTTAACCAATTGTTCACTTTAGTTGTATATACAACTTTATCTTCCCCGCACTATTTTTAGAAACAAAAAAAGCCCCGTTGCGGGGGCTTTTTGGTTGGCGCGCAGCAGGCAAAGCTGCTGCGTCCGAGATGCCCCCTGGCAGACCAGGGAGCAGGAATTCAAGTGAAGCAGGCCGATAGGCCGGATTTTGTTACGGCGCCTTCCCTTGCAGGTCGGCGCTATGACAGTCATTCCTCTAGGCGCCAGATTACTCGGGCGCTCAAGCTTTCTACCCGCACGCTCCGCGAGCAGCATCATCGCGTGCCTATTTGAAATTGCACCAGGTGGAGGTTACCGCGTTTCACCGTAACTTAATACGCTCGTCTCTGTGGCCCTATTCCTCGCCTTATACCTTGCGGCTTTCAGCGGACGGCCGTTAACCGTCACCCCGCTCTATGGAGTCCGGACCTTCCTCCCGCCAGCGCATTACTGCGCCGGCCAGCGACTGTCTGGCCTGCTTCACCCGCCATTGTACCGCGCCGCAGCATGTTTCTGCAAAAGCGCGCCGCACCGGCCGGGGGATTGTGTAATTCGGTGTCGCCATTTCAAAAGCCGGGCCAAATCGGCTCACATAGAATGAGGCAAGCTGCTTGCATGCAGGCGCATGCGTACCGCTTGCCCCATTTCTTTGCCACCCACTAGAATATAAAGAGCCGAACATGACGCAACAATCCCGTACCGGCGGCCAGATCCTGGTCGATGCCCTGCAGATCCACGGTGTCGACACCGCTTTTGGCGTGCCTGGCGAAAGCTACCTGGACGTGCTCGACGCCCTGCACGACTCGGGCATCCGCTTCATCATCAACCGCCAGGAAGGCGGCGCCGCCTTCATGGCCGAAGCCTACGGCAAGCTGACGGGCAAGCCGGGTATCTGCTTCGTCACGCGCGGACCGGGCGCCACCAATGCCTCGATCGGCGTGCACACGGCTTACCAGGATTCCACGCCGATGATCCTGTTCATCGGCCAGGTGGGCAACGATTTCGTCGACCGCGAAGCGTTCCAGGAAATCGACTACCGCCGCATGTATGGCCAGATGGCCAAGTGGGTGGCGCAGATCGACCGCGCCGAACGCATCCCCGAATACCTGGCGCGCGCCTTCCAGGTGGCCACCAGCGGGCGTCCCGGTCCCGTCGTGCTGGCCCTGCCGGAAGACATGCTGATCTCGCTGGCCACGGTGGCCGACACGCGCGCCTACCAGCCGGTGCAAGCGGCGCCGTCCGGCGCCCAATTGCAGCAGTTGCGCGGCATGCTGGCCACCGCGAAGCAGCCGCTGGTCTTGCTGGGCGGCACCACCTGGACGCCGCAAGCGTGCGCCGACCTGCAGCAGTTCGCGGAAAACAATCAGCTGCCCGTCGCCTGCGCCTTCCGCTTCCAGGACTTGCTCGACAATGCGCACCCGAACTACATCGGCGACGTCGGCATCGGCATCAACCCGAAACTGGCCGCGCGCGTGAAAAATGCCGACCTGGTGATCGCCATCGGCCCGCGCCTGGGCGAGATGACGACGGGCGGCTACACCCTGTTCGATTCGCCCGTGCCGCGCCAGCGCCTCGTGCACATCCATACGGATGCCGAGGAACTGGGCAGCGTCTACCAGGCCGAACTGATGATCAACAGCGGCATGCCGCAAGTGTGCGCCATGCTGGCCGCCATGGCCCCCGTCGATGCTTCCGCATGGAAACATACGCCGGCCGAAGCCAAGGCCGAGCTGGCCGCCTACCAGGAGCAGCCGCCCATCTTCCAGGATGGCCAGGCGCCGCTGAACCTGTGGCAAGTGACGCAAGAGATCATGGCGCAAGTGCCGGCCGACACGATCCTGACGAACGGCGCCGGCAATTACGCTTCGTGGGCCCACCGTTTCTACCGCTACGGCGGCATGCGCACCCAGCTGGCGCCAACCAACGGCGCCATGGGCTACGGCGTGCCATCGGGCGTGGCGGCCAAGATCATCCATCCGGAACGCACCGTGATCACGTTTGCCGGCGATGGCGAATACATGATGAATGGCCAGGAACTGGCCACGGCCGTGCAATACCAGGCGGGCGTGGTCATCATCGTCTTCAATAACCAGATGTTCGGCACCATCCGCATGCACCAGGAGCGCGACTACCCGGGCCGCGTATCGGGCACGACCCTGCACAACCCGGATTTCGCGGCGCTGGCGCAAGCGTACGGCGCGCATGGCGAAGTGGTGAATACGACGGAAGAGTTCGCCCCGGCCCTGCAACGGGCGCTGGCGCACGCCAAGGCGCACAACTTGCCGGCCCTGATCGAGCTGCGCTACGACGGCAACCTGATCACGCCGAATGCGACCCTGGCCACCATCCGCGCCACGGCGGAAAAGGCGCAGGCGGCCAAATAAGCTCCTTGCAACGCTGCAAATAACAAAGGCCCGGTCGATACCGGGCCTTTTTCTTTTTGACAGCGGCAATCGCTCAGGCTGCGGGCACAGTCGCGCTTTCCTCGGCAGGCACTGGCTCGGCCGGCGCTTGCGGCATCGGCGGGCATGGCGTGCAGTTTTTCAGGGGACGGCCGAAATCGCGCACGCGGCTCAGTTTCATCGGCATGCGCACGTTGCCGCCGCAGTAATCGCCTTCCAGGGTCAGGGTCTGGCCATCCTTGGAAAACTTGCCGACGATGGTACGCTCTTCGCTGTCGGCGCCGGCGATGGTGAAGTCGAAAACGCCCGTGGCGGCGTCCAGGTTGACGTCGTTGGCCACGATGGGCCAGCTCAGCGCGCCGGCCGTGAATTCATAGATGACGGAATCGGCCTCGGCAAAGCGGTGCAAGGTGACGCGCTGGCCGCCGATTTCGCCGCTATCCTTTTGCAGGCACAGGTCGGAGTAGACGGCCACGCCGTAGCGCTCCAGTCCGGCCGGCTTCTTGCCCTTGACGGCAGCGGCAGCGGCGCCCGTGGCGCCAGCCAGCAGCAGCGCGGCCAGCATGGCAGCCAGGCGCGGCGATGTGTATGAATACATGGCATTCCTTTACTTGAGTAACGGCGCCATTATAACTGGCGCCGCCAATGCAAAAACGCGCCGCCAGGACTAGCCTGGAGACGCGTTTCCTTGCTTATCAGCATCCCCGAAGGGATGCTGGCAGCGGAACTAAGCTTCGCTTGCGCGAATATTAGAACGAGTGACGAACGCCAACGTTGAAGGCTTTGTCGCCCGTACCAACATTGCTGTTGTTACCAACGGTGTAGCCAGCGTTGTTTTTGTTCGAGATTTTAGCGTACGAAGCGTAGGTGCTGGTGCGCTTCGACAGAGCGTACGAGTAGCCCAGCGAGAACTGGTTAGCATCGGCGTTTGCGCTGTTTTTGTCGTTCACGTGGATGATCGAAGCCATCACGGTGCCTGCTGGACCAACTGGTACCGTTGCGCCGATCAGAGCGGTGGTGCTGTCGGTGCTGAAGCCAGCCGAAGTGTAGTCAAACGCGTTAACGTTGCCGTTGTTGCGGATGGCGCTGTTTTGGCCTTTGTTCACGCCGTATGCGACGTAAGCTTTAGCAACTGCGAAGTCGTAGTTAGCTGCAGCCAACCAGTTACGGCCGCTACCGGTTTCGGTCAGCGCGGTGTCGTTGCTGGTGTTGTTGTAAGCGATACGAGCGTTCAGAGGACCGTTCGAGTAGCCAGCCGACGCGCCGATTTTGCGGCCGATTTTGTTCGACTCAGCGTTTTCGCCGAAGGTGTAAGCCACGTCAGCGTCAAAGCCGTTGAAGTTTGGCGAGGTGTACAGCACGGTGTTGCTGGTGCGGGTGTTCGCTGGGAACAAGTTTTTAGCGGAACCAGCGTAGCCAGCTGCGAATGGATCAGCAACTTTCGACAGGGTGTTGTACCAAGGGGTGTATTGACGACCCAGGGTCAAGGTACCGGTCGTTTTGCTGCTCAGACCAACGTAAGCTTGACGATTGAACAAGGTACCAGCAACGTCTTGTTGACCGTTGTCAACGCCGAAGCCCGATTCCAGAACGAACAGTGCCGACAGGCCGCTGCCCAGATCTTCGGTGCCTTTGAAGCCGATACGGGAAGCCGAAGCAATGCCGCTGTCCAGTTTGTTAACGTTGCCGTTAACACCGCCGCGCTCGCTGACGAAACCAGCGTCAACGGTACCGTAGATGACAACGCTCGATTGAGCTTGGGCTACGCCAGTGGCTGCTGCCAGAACTGCCAGGGTGATCAGAGTTTTTTTCATTGCGATTTCCTTTAATTTTTGAAGCAAAAAGTAATACAGCCTATGCATCTCGAGCTGCGCTCTAGCAGAGCGCTTTTTATGAGTGAGGGCAAGGTCTCCACCTGCCACATTGCTGTTCCGGTCAGGGGAACATTCATATC
This sequence comes from Janthinobacterium sp. HH104, assembly GCF_001758715.1. NCBI lineage: Bacteria > Pseudomonadati > Pseudomonadota > Betaproteobacteria > Burkholderiales > Oxalobacteraceae > Janthinobacterium > Janthinobacterium sp. HH104. Next base: position 63,062 of record NZ_LRIB01000058.1, read on the forward strand.
GGTATCGGCACGCTATTGCACCGATAAGCTTGAAGGCTGCATAACGACCGTCATTCGTGCGCCGGTTCGGTGCTCAAACGGCACCGGAAGCGGCACTATAACGACCGTTTCACATTCCATCAAGTTCCAACATGTTACTTCCGGTACCAGGCCGAGGGCTTTTTCAGGCATCCCGACCATCGCCAACCGTACTACGCGACAGAGCCAGTGCCCCTTGCCAACCAATGCATTGGCCTGATTGACCATTCCATCATAGCGCATGCCTTGTCGACACCCGTTGTATTAGTGCAACAGTATCAGGCGAGTGATTAAAACGTCAACATGCTTTACCCGTCATTTGCCCTCCAAGATTTACGCGACAAAGCGCACAATTTGTCAGGCGATAATGGATAAACGGGACGAAGCATACACGGCATCGCCAATGTTTGCTGCCGAACGCACAAAAATGGGAAATAAAGCGCCCGTTTTTGGTGCGTTGCCGCATTATTCAGGGGCGTAGGCGCTATTTTCGACGTCGGCGCGCGCGTCAGAAAAATAGGCAAAGTAGCAACGAAATTACTGACTTTCCGGTAATTTAAATTGCTCACATAGAAATGTTTTCCGTGTTTTCCGGACTACGCTTCAGTTATCCGATTGGAACGGATGAGGACGACTCTTGCTTGCAAATTGCGCATCACTTGAAACAATTTCTTACAATGTTGCCTTCTCAATATTTTGATATATTTGTGTCTAAAAAACGACACTTTGACCGAAATCAAGTTTTCGCCTGACCCATTCCGCACAATTTACTTTTTCTTTTTTGCATTTTTTGCTTAAAAGCATCAAGAAACCACCTTAGCGCTGGCTTGCCCGCCGCAGCATGCGCATGAAACCGCCCAGCAACGGCAGTTTTTCATACAATTCTTCCGCCGCATCCCAATAATCTCGATGCACGACCACCCGTCCCTGCGTATCGAAACGCACATGGGTTGCGCCACGAATGCACTGTTCGCCAGATACCAGTCGTTTCATGCGGAAGCGAAACTCCCACGTCAGGAATGCTTGCTGCCCCTGCCCCACGCTTTCCAGCACGACAAACCGGGGCGCATCGACTTGCACGAACATGTGCTCGAAGATGGCCAGGATGGCGGCATGCCCCACCACCTCGTTGAACGGGTCCTTGAACTGGGCGCCTGGCGCATACACGGCGCCCAGCTGGGCCAGGCTTTCCAGGCTCAGGTGCTCGTAAAACCCCACCAGGCGCGCCAGCGCCGCTTCCACGCCTTCCGTCGTGTCCAGCATACTTGTGCTCATACGCCCGTCACCTTGCGGATCAGCCAGAAATAGGCGCGGTACGGCAACAGCCGCGCCAGGCGCATGGTATTGGTAAAGCGTTTGGGAAAGTGGATGTGGAACTGGCCCCGCTCGATGCCGTCGAGCATGGCGGCGGCCGCGTCCTGCGCCGTCATCAGAGCTGGCATCGTGAAATCGTTGTCCGCCGTCAAAGGCGTGGCGACAAAACCGGGGTTGATTTGATACACATCAATCCCGCGTGCATGCAGGTCCAGATACAGCGACTCTGTCAGGTTAATCAGCGCCGCCTTGCTGGCGCCGTACGCGAGGGCTTTCGGCAAACCGCCATAACCGGCCACCGAGGCGACGATGCCGATGCCGCCGCTGCCCTGGCGCAATAGCCACGGCAAGGCCTGGTCCAGGCAATTGAAGACGCCGCCCACATTCAGCGCCAGCAAGCCCTGGGCCGCCTCAAGGTCGAAGCTATCGGCGCGCATGGCCTGATAGCCGCCAGCGACGACCAGTATCAGGTCGATATGCGTCCATTGCTGCTGCAATTGCGCGCAGACGGCCCGCAGCTGCGCGTGCTGCGTGATATCGAGCGGCAATGCCTGCGCCAGCGGCTGCCCCTCGCACAGTCGCTCGAGGCTGGCGCGGTGACGTGCCGACAAGGCTACGCTCGCGCCCTGCTCCAGCAGCAAGGTCGCGCACGCGGCGCCGATGCCGCTGGAAGCGCCGATGATCCACACATGCTTGCCGGCCCAGCTGGTGATCTTGCGGTTCATGGGACCGCCTGCGGACGCTTGCTGAACGACAAGGTGACGGCGCCCAGGCTGAAACCGAACTTGCTCATGGCGGCGCGGTTCAGCATGACCTTGTCATCCATCAGGAACATCCAGTCCTCGAAGTCGACGTGGTAGACCGTGCCATCGACGGGCAGCGCCAGCACGTATTGCCAGCGCAGCGCATTGCCGGCCACTTCGCCGACGGCTTCCCCGATCACGTCGGGCGCCGTGCCGATGAAGCGCCCGGGCGCCGTCTTGCGCAAGGTCCACACGCGCCGTTGTTTGCTGCCGTCGGAATACGTGAAATCCTCGTCCAGGGTGCCAATCTCGCCCGTCCAGCTGGCCCGCATCACGACGGTGAAGCGCTTGACCACCTTGCCGGCGCGGTCCTGGAAGATGCCGTGGGCGTCCAGCGTGCCGTTGAAGTACTGCTGCAAGTCCAGCTTGGGTGTTTCCTGCGCGTAGGTGACAGGCGTGGGCGGCGTAGAACAGGCGGCCAGCGCCAGCAGCAAGGCGGCTGCCGTCATGCCGCGCCGGCAACATTTCATCAGATACATGGTCGATACTCCCCGGTTTCACTATATATATGTTGTAGAGGCGCGCGCCACAGCAGCAGCGCGGCCAGCAGTTTCAGGGCGCAGGGCAGCAAGGCATAGGCGGCGGACAGGGCCGGCAAGCCGCCGCGGCTGTTGCCAGGCACATAGCCGAGCCAGGCCAGCAGGGGCAAGGCGATGCCGGCCGCCAGCGCCAGGCTCATCTGTACGCCCCAGTTCCACCAGCCGAAATACGCGGCTTCGTGCCGCCCGGCATGGCCAGCCGCGCCGATCAGTCCTGCCAACAGGGCCGGAGGCAAGGCCAGGTCGGCGCCCAGCGCCAGGCCCGACAGCAGGCAGATCGTGGCAAAACCCCAGGCGGCGCCCGCGCCCAGGCCATACGCCCAGACAAACACGCAAGCTGCCAGCAGCATGGCGCCGCCCCAGGCGCGCGCCTCGCCAAAGCGGCGCGCCAGGGCTACCCACGCGGGCATCGAGGCGGCCGCCGCACAAAAGTAGACGATCAGAAACGGCCCGGCGTAATGGCCGAGGCGCAAGTAGTCGGTGGCAAAGAACAGGAACAGGGTGGCGGGGATGGCGGCCGCCACGCCATTGACGAGCAGGACGGCAAACAGCCAGCGAAACGCGCGCTGGCGAAACGGCAGCTTCCAGCCATTGCCGGAAACCGCTTCTGCGGCGCTGCGCAAGGCGGGACGCGGGGCGCGCGCCAGCAGCAGCGCGCCCGCCGCCAGCAGGCAGACGGCAAAGGCCAGCGACAAGCCGTCATAGCCGAACACCGAAGTGAGCCCCGCCGCCAGGATCACGCCGAACAAGCCGCAGCCTTCGCGCACGGCCGTCACGCGCGCCCGCTGCGCGCGCAGCTGGCTCAGGGCAGCACCCCAGCTCTGGTGCGCGATGCCGGCCAGGCCATAGGCGGTGTAGACGAGCAGCAAGGCAGCCAGGAACCAGGCCAGGGTGGCCGCTTCCCGCATGGCCGGTGGATGGAACAGGGCGCCAAAGCCCAGCAGCAGCAAGGGCAAGGAGGCGCCGACATATACGGCATAGCTGCGCCCGCCACGCGCCATCCAGGCACCGAGGGCAGGATCGATGAAGGCGGCGGCGATGCGGGCCGCCAGCAGCACGGCGCCGATCTGCGCCAGGTCCAGGCTGCTGCGCTGCGCATAAAACGGCGCCACATATATATAGATGGGCAGCGCCAGCATGGCCAGCGGCAAGCCGAACAGGCCATAACTGAACAAGGCTGGCAAGCTCAAGGCGCTGCCCACGGCATTCATGGCAGCGGGGCCGCACTCTGCAGCAAGGCCGCGCGCAGCTTCGGCGCCGTCGTCGACGGCGACAGCCAGATGGCAAAGAACGCGCGCGCAAAGTCGCCATCCGTCACATCCGCCAGCACCTTGCCATCGAGGTAAAAGCGCACGCCGGGCGCGACGCCGGCCCGGTAGACGCCCGCGATGCGCTGGTCTTCTTTGACGTCAGGAAAGATGCGCTGCATGGTGGACAGCCACGCCAGGCGCTGCGCTTCCGTGCCCACGCCCAACTTTTGCATCTGTTCATGACTGGCTTCGGCGATCTTCTTGCCGTCGAGCGCGCGTGCGTAGCGCAGTTCCAGCACAAACGGCGCCGTTTCGGACGCCGCGCCTTGGTAGCCTTGCGGGCCCACCCACAGTTGCGCCCGATAAATACGCATGCCGAACCACGTGTATTCGCCCTCGCCCGCCAGCCGGGCTTCGGGCACGTCGGCAGCGATAAAGGCCGGCGGCGCGGCCGCGGCACCCAACATGGTCAATGACAGCACAATAGTGGCAAGCAGGCGGCGCATGGTCAGTCCTTGATCAGGGTAAATTGCATCACATCCGTGTTGTGCGCCTGGAAAGCGGCCTCGCAATACGCGAGGTAAAACTCCCAGGTCAGCAGGAAACGGCCATCGAAACCCTGCTTTTCCAGCGCCGTGCGCTGGGCCAGGAAGCTGGCGCGCCACTGGCGCAAGGTTTCCGCGTAATCGAGGCCGAAACTGAAGGCGTCTTCCACGCGCAAGCCCTGCGCCTCGGCGGCGCGGCGAAACTCGGCCGGCGACGGCAGCATGCCGCCCGGGAAAATGTACTGTTGAATAAAATCCGTGCTCTTGCTGTAGCGCTCGAACAGTTCATCGGCGATGACGATGGTCTGGATGCAGGCGCGTCCGCCCTGCTTCAGGTTGCGCGCCACGCATTCGAAATAGCCGGGCCAGTAGCTTTGCCCCACGGCTTCGAACATCTCGATCGAGGCGATGGCGTCGTACTGGCCAGCGCTGTCGCGGTAATCGCACAGTTGCAAATCAGCCTGCTGCGCCAGCCCCGCGTCCTGCAGGCGCTGGCGCGCATAGGCAAGTTGCTCCGTAGATAGAGTCAAACCCGTCACGTGGGCGCCGTAGCTGCGCGCCGCCGTTTCCGCAAAGCCGCCCCAGCCGCAGCCGATTTCCAGCACCCTGGCGCCCGGCTGCAGTTGCAGCTGGTCGGCGATGCGCCGGTATTTCGCACCTTGCGCCTGCTCCAGGCTGGCGCCTTCGCTGAACAGCGCGCTCGAATACGTCATCGACGGATCCAGCCACAACTGATAAAAGGCGTTGCCGATGTCGTAATGGGCGTGGATATTCTTCTTGCTGCCGGCGCGCGAATTGCGGTTGAGTAAATGCCGCAGCTTGTAGACGAGGTTGCCCCACCAGTTGCCGTAGATCAGCGATTCAATCTGCGCGCGGTTGCGTATCATCAGTTCAATCAAGCCGGGCAGATTATCCGTGCGCCAGTCGCCGGCAATAAACGTTTCCGCAAAGCCGATGTCGCCCGAACGCAACACGGCCGAGCACAAACGCCAGTTGTGCAAGTCCAGGGTGACGGGATGGCTGCCGTCGCCGTACAGCAAGATGCTGCCGTCGGGCGTGCGCAGCCGCAAAGCACCGTATTGCAGTTTTTCCAGCAAGCGCAAGATCACGCGCCCGGAGGCGGGCACGTCCAGGTGCGTGTGATCGGACGTGTGGTCGGGACGGACGCAGGCGCGCGCCTGCAGGCCGGTCGGCAGGGAATCGGAGCTCATCGGGACACCTTTTCTTGTGGTGGAAGGGGTTTGCTGAAAAACGGCACGCGGCGCAGCCACAGGCGCAAGGCTTGCCAATGGATGCGCGCCATCACGCCTAACGTCATCAACGGATAGCGCAGCAGGGCCCAGGCGATGGCGCCATCGCGCAGCGGCTGCGCCGTGCCGGACAAGCTCGTCTGCAGCAGCGGACCGTCGAGGTCGTCGTAATCGACCCGGGCCAGGTGGCGCTCGCTGCCCTGCTCGCCGTTGCGCAAAAAATGGAAACGATAATTTCCCTCCACCTTGCAAAACGGCGATACGTGGAAAATTTTATTGGCGCGCAACTCGCTGCCATACGCGATGGCGCCGCCCTGCTCAAGCAGGTACAGGTGGCGCTCTCCGAAGGTATTGCGCACGTCGCAGACCACGGCGCGCAGCGCGCCGTCCGGGCGGTGGCAAAACCAGAAGCTGACGGGGTTGAAGACATAGCCGAACATGCGCGGCATGGTTTGCAGCCAGATTTCACCGCCCGCATCTGTCACGCCATGCTCACGCAGCAAACCGTCGATCCAGTCCAGCAGCGGCGTCGCGCCATCGCCGTGGTCGCTGTCGCGGAAGGACAGCACATTGGCGCCGTTGCGCGACATCAGCCGCGCAGGAAAATCGCGCGCCCCCATGCTGCGCAAGGGCAGGCGCAGATAAAACATGCCGTAAGCAAAAGCATGCGCGCGTGGGCGCAGCCGCGCATGGCGCACCTGTCCCAGGCACAGCTGGGGCTGCGGCGCCACGGGCGGCGATGGATCACGCGGCATGGCCGAGCTCCGCCGCCGCCATGCCATTGAGTATTTGCGCCACGGCCAGGCCCGACTTCAAGCCATCCTCGTGGAAACCATAGCCCGTCCAGGCGCCCGCGAACCACGTATGCTGCGCGCCCTGGAAACCGGCCAGGCGCGCCTGGGCGGCAATAGCCGCGCCATCGAACACGGGGTGGGCATACGAAAATTCGTCGATGATGCTCGCCGGAGCGGGCTCGTCGAGCGGGTTAAGCGACACGATAACGGGCGTGGTAAAGGGCAAGGGTTGCAGCTGGTTCAGCAAATAATGCACGCACACTTGCGGCGCATCGCCTTGCGCGGCCGGCCTGCCCTGGTAATTCCAGGCCGACCATGCCTTGCGGCGCTGCGGCAGGCAGGACGCATCCGTATGCAGCACAGCTCGATTCGGCTGGTAACGCACGGCTTCGAGCACGGAGCGCTCATCGTCGCGGATATCTCCCAGCAGGGCCAGCGACTGGTCGCTGTGGCAAGCGAGCACGACATGATCGACATGCTCGACGCCGGCGGCCGTATGCAGCTCGACCATGCGCGCGCCACCGTGCGGCTGGCGGCGCACGGCCAGCACGGGGCAAGCGAGGCGCTGCTGCGGGATGCCGGCCAGCAGTTTTTCCACGTACACGCGCGATCCGCCCCGCACCGTGCGCCATTGCGGACGGTCACTCACTTGCAGCAAGCCATGGTTGTGGCAGAAACGGATGAACGTGGCCAAGGGAAAAGCCAGCATCTGGCGCGCCGGGCACGACCAGATGCAGGCGGCCATCGGCAGCAGATACCAGTGGCGGAACTCGTCGCCATAGTTGTGCAGGTCAAGGTATTCGCCCAGCGACATGGCCGGCGCCGGCACGCTGGCCGTGGCCAGGGCGCTGGCCTGGCGGTTGAAGCGCACAATGTCGCGCAGCATGCGCAAAAAGGCGGGGCGCAGCAGATTGCTGCGCTGGGTAAACACGGTATCGAGATTGGCGCCCGCCCATTCCAGCACGCGCGCATCGGATGCCGTGCCCAGCGGCATTTTGACGGAAAACGACATATCGCTGTCGGCCGCCTCGACACCGAGTTCGTCAAACAGCTGCACCAGGTTCGGGTAGGTGGCGTGGTTAAACACGAGAAAACCCGTGTCGACGCCATGCGTGACGCCATCGAGCGTGACGTCCACCGTATGGCTGTGGCCGCCAAAATAGTCGCCCGCCTCGTACAAGGTGACGTCCTGGCCCGCTTGCGCCAGGCGATAGGCACACGACAATCCTGCGATTCCTGCTCCGACGACGGCAATTTTCATGAGTGCACCTGTGTTAAGTTTGTCCTGGACAAATAAGCCTCATGGATAATCGATGAAATATTGATTTATGTCAATGAGCGCTCTCAGCCGTTCAGAAACTTATACGTCGGCAATTTTCAATCGGATTCAGCTATTTGGTCCGGGGCGGCGGAAGGCGTAAAATGCACTCCACGTTCTTTTGGCATGCGAGCAAGCCCCCTGGTATGGATACTGACCTGCAACCTACTTCCGCCTTCAGCATCAGCGATGTCGAGCGCGATACCGGGCTGGCCAAGGAAACCTTGCGTGTGTGGGAGCGCCGCTACGCCTTTCCCCAGCCCCAGCGCGACGCCTTTGGCGAACGCAGCTATCCGGCCGAGCAAGTGCAGAAGTTGCGCATGGTTAAGCGCCTGCTGGACCTCGGATTTCGTCCGGGAAAAATCATGCAACACAGCACCGTGCAACTGCAGCAGCTGGCCAGCGCCGGCAGTGCGGCGCCGTCAACGCCCGCACCCCAGCTCGAACACTACCTGTCGCTGTGCCGTGGCCACCAGATGGCGGAACTGGGCGACGCCCTGCGCCAGGCGCTGGCCGTGCTGGGCTTGAAAGCGTTCACCATCGACGTCATCGCCCCCCTCACGGGCATGGTGGGCGAAGCGTGGGCTTGCGGCGACCTGGCCGTATATGAAGAGCATCTGTATAGCGAAACCTTGCAAACGGTGATGCGCCACGCCATCTTTTCCTTGCCGCAAGCAAGCAGCCCGTCCACGCGCACGCCGCGCATCGTCCTCAGCACCTTGCCGCAGGAGCGCCATGGCCTGGGGCTGCTGATGGCCGAGGCGCTGTGCGCGGCGGCCGGCGCCCATTGCATGTCGCTGGGCGTGGAAACGCCGCTGACGGACATCGTCGCGGCCGCCCGCGCGCAGCGGGCCGACATCGTCGCGCTGTCGTTTTCCAGCGCCAGCAAGCAACGGCAGACGCGCGACAGCCTGCAGCAGCTGCATGCAAACTTGCCGCCAGAGATGGAATTGTGGGCCGGCGGACGTAGTCCCGTGCTGTACAAGCAGCCGCCACCGTTTTTGCATGTGCTGGACTTGCGGCAAGTCGACGAAAGCATCGCCGACTGGCGCCGCCGCCATCAGGCGCTCGCCCTGCAAACCCACTGAACCGGCTGGAAAGCGCGGCAACTGCGGCGATCTCCGTGGATAGCCGCGCAATGTTGCCAATCGAACAGTAAAGCATGAAGGGCCGGGCGCGCTCTGGTAGAATAGCCGGATCAACAGTGTCCGGCGCCGCCGGGCCTTAGGTCAGCACCCGCCACCACACATCCATGTTTAGTTTCTTCAAGAAAAAACCCATCGCTCCCGAGGCTGCGCCAGCCGAGCCCCTCGTCCTTCCCGCCGCCACGCCGCCTGCCGCGCCAGCAGCAGCCCCGTCCGCTGCACCGCTGAGCGGCGCGCCGGCCGAGCTCGTGCCCGTGATCGTGGCCGCCGAATCCGAGAAAAAATCGTGGATGACGCGCCTGAAGGCCGGCCTGTCGAAAACCTCGAACACCTTGTCCGTGCTGTTCGTCGGCGCAAAGATCGACGACGCCCTGTACGAAGAGCTGGAAGCGGCGCTGCTGATGTCCGACGCGGGCATCGACGCCACGGAATTCCTGCTGACGGAATTGAAGAAAAAGGTCAAGGAAGACAAGCTGCTCGACGCCGCCGCCGTCAAGGCCGCGCTGAAAGTGCTGCTGATCGAGCTGCTCTCGCCACTGGAAAAGCGCTTCGAGCTGGGCCGTCACAAGCCGCTCGTGATGATGATTTCCGGCGTGAATGGCGCCGGCAAGACCACCACCATCGGCAAGCTGGCCAAGCACATGCAGTCGAACAACCAGTCCGTGCTGCTGGCTGCGGGCGACACCTTCCGCGCCGCCGCGCGCGAACAGCTGATGGTCTGGGGCGAGCGCAATAACGTCACCGTGATTTCGCAGGAATCGGGCGACCCGGCCGCCGTGGCCTACGACTCCGTGCAATCGGCGAAGGCGCGCGGCATCGACGTGGTGATGGTCGACACGGCAGGCCGCTTGCCGACGCAGTTGCACCTGATGGAAGAATTGAAGAAAATCAAGCGCGTGATCGGCAAGGGCATGGATGGCGCGCCGCATGAAACCCTGCTCGTCATCGACGGCAACACAGGCCAGAACGCCCTCACGCAAGTGAAGGCGTTCGACGATGCCCTGCAGTTAAGCGGCCTGGTGATCACCAAGCTGGACGGCACCGCCAAGGGCGGCGTGCTGGCGGCGATTGCCCGCGTGCGTCCCGTGCCCGTGTATTTCATCGGCATCGGTGAGAAAATTGAAGACTTGCAGCCTTTCGTGGCTGCCGAATTTGTCGAAGCGCTGCTCGGATAAGCCTACCTACATGATTGAATTTCAGCACGTCTCCAAGCAATACTCCCCCGATGCCGTGGCGCTCAGCGACATTTCGCTCAGTATTGCCAAGGGCGAGCTGGTGTTCCTGGCCGGCCCGTCCGGCGCCGGCAAATCCACCCTGCTGAAAATGATCGCCGCCATGGAACGCCCCACTTCGGGCAAGCTGATCGTCAATGGCCAGGACATGGCAAAGATCAAGCCGGCCGGCGTGCCCTTCCTGCGTCGCAACATGGGCCTGATCTTCCAGCAGCAAAAGTTATTGAACGACCGCTCCATCCTGGCCAACGTCATGCTGCCGCTGCTCGTCGTGGGCGCCCACAAGGCGGCCGCCGAGCAGCGCGCGCGCGCCGCACTCGACAAGGTGGGCTTGCTGGACCGCGCCATGGCGCGGCCGCTGTCGCTGTCGGGCGGCGAGCAGCAGCGCGTGTCGATCGCGCGCGCCATCGTCAACCGGCCGCAGATCATCCTGGCCGACGAACCGACGGCCAACCTGGACCGCGCCAGCGCCAACAAGGTGCTCGACGCCCTGAAAGCCTTCCACTCGGTGGGCGTGACCTGCCTCATTTCCAGCCATGACGAACAGATGCTCGACGCCGCCGCCCGCGTGATCCACCTGAAAAACGGCCAGCTGGTCGCCATCGACAAGGCCACGCAAGCGCCCGTCTTCGCCCCGCCCGATCCCGATTTTGCACCGTCCCCCGGCCTGGACGACACGCAGGGAGAACAGCCATGAGAGGCTGGTTCCGTCAACACCGCTTCGCGCTGGGCTCGGCGCTGATTCATTTACGCAAGTCGCCAGGCGGCTTTCTGTTGAACGTCGTCGTCGTCGCCATTGCCCTGTCGCTGCCGTTCGCCGGCTTGACCATGCTCGACAATGTGCGCCCGATGTCGGAACAGATGTCGGTCGATCCGGAAATCAGCGTCTTCCTGAAGATCGACACGCCGCGCGAACAAGCCGTGGCCCTGGCCAGTTCCATGCGCAAGATCGTGGGCGAGCAAAAGGCAAAGATCGTCTTCATCCCGCGCGAACAGGCGCTCGATACCCTGAAAAACAAGAATGGCCTGGCCGATGTACTGAGCACCTTGGGCGACAATCCCTTGCCCGACAGCTATGTGCTGAAACTCGACGCCTTCAGCAGCGCCAGCGAAGCGCAGGACGTCGATGCGGTGGCGGAACAGCTGCGCCACTTGCCCGGCGTGGAATCGGCGCAAGTCGATTCTGCCTGGGTCAAGCGCCTGGCGGCCCTGCTGGGCGTGCTGCGCCTGGTGCTGCTGCTGCTGGCCATCACCCTGGGCGTGGCCGTGATCGCCGTGGTCTTCAATACCATCCGCCTGCAAGTGATGCAGCAGCGCGATGAAATCAGCATCTCGAAACTGATCGGCGCGACGGACACCTTCATCCATCGCCCCTTCTATTACACGGGTGCTCTGCTGGGCCTGTGCGCCGGCGCGCTGGCCCTGGGCGCCGTGGCGCTGGCCTTGCAACCGCTGAATACCGCGATTGCCGAGTTTGCGCGCCTGTATGCGTCCGAATTCCAACTGGTGCCGCTGGCGCCGCTGCCGATGGCGGGCTTGCTGGCCGTCAGCGCCGGCCTGGGCCTGATCGGCGCCTTCCTCTGCGTGCAGCGCCACCTGGCGCGCCTGAACTGACCATCCCTTCCATGGCGGCGCCTTCGGTGCCGCCATGCGCGTCACCCTCCCCCGTCTGCTGTTATCTTGATATTAAGCAAGTATTCTTAAGGCTCGCTTCAGCCAGAGGCCGTAGACTAGCTACGTGGTCAAATCGCTGTTCAGAGATATATATCAAGCATTAATCCGCCATAGTATTTAGGCTATCAGGACGATTAAATGTGCTGATTGGCACTCTCAGGCAGAGAGTGCTAATATAGGGACATACCAAAGGCAGTAGCGCCATGGACGCCAGATGAAGATGGTGCCGCGCTCTGCAAAGTGCAAGACCGGATACGCAAAAACGAACAGACAACAGGACCACGTCGCGTGACGTGGCCAACTAGAACAAAGCAAGACTACGAGGGAGAAAACATGACTATGATGTCCGCAACGTCCGCATTGGTTCCGACCAAAAGTAATGCGCTGGGCCTCGGTTTCACTGGCAATCTGGGCAATATCGACGCCTATATTTCGGCCGTGAACCGCCTGCCCATGTTGACCCACGACGAAGAAATTTCGCTGGCGAAACGCCTGCGCGAAAAAAATGACCTGGCCGCCGCGCAAGAGCTGGTGCTGTCGCACCTGCGCCTGGTGGTCTCGATTGCCCGCGGCTATCTGGGCTATGGCTTGCCGCATGCCGACCTGATTCAGGAAGGCAATATCGGCTTGATGAAAGCCGTGAAACGTTTCGATCCGGACCAGGGCGTGCGTCTGGTGTCGTACGCCATGCACTGGGTGAAGGCCGAGATGCATGAGTACATCCTGAAAAACTGGCGCCTGGTCAAGGTAGCGACGACGAAGGCACAGCGCAAGCTGTTCTTCAACCTGCGCAGCCACAAGACGGGCCTAGACGCGATGACGCCGAAGCAGATCGATGCGCTGGCCAAGCTGCTCGACGTAAAGCGCGAAGAAGTGATCGAGATGGAAACGCGTTTGAGCGGCCGCGACATTGCACTGGAATCGCCAACCGACGATGAAGACGACAAGTTTTCGCCGATCGCCTACCTGTCGTCGGAGCAAAGCGAGCCGACCAAGGTGCTGGAAGCGGAACAAGTGACGCGTTTGCAATCGGAAGGCCTGGAAACGGCCTTGAGCAAGCTGGACGCCCGTTCGCGCCGCATCATCGAAGCGCGCTGGCTGGCCAACGACGACGGCTCGGGCGCTACCCTGCACGCGCTGGCAGAAGAGTTCGGCGTATCGGCCGAACGCATCCGCCAGATCGAAGTGGCGGCGCTGAAAAAAATGAAGGGCGCCTTGGCCGCCTGGGTGTAATCGCAAGCAATGCCGCAATGCAAAAGGCGCCGCAAGGCGCCTTTTAGTTTTACAAGTTGATGTTTATCAACAGATAAACATGGCAGCCCATTAAGCTGCGGTCAAGCCCTTGACGAGGACTTCGGCGACCAATTCATTCAGATCCGCACCGCGCTCCTTGGCCAGGGTCTGCAATTGCAAGACCAGATCGCTGTTCAGCTTGACGGCGAATGGCACCAGACCCAGGGCCTGGTCGCGCTTGCGCTGCTCGCGGCGGTCGACGACCACCGCTTCCTTACCGAATGCACCGGCGCCGGGAACATTCATCTTTCCCATCAGTTTCTTGGCATCGCTTTTGGCCAGGTCGGTTTTTTTCATGGTTGTTTCCTGATTTTCAAAACAGCCATTTTACGCAGTAATCGGCGCGCCGCGTGGCCGGCGCGTGAATTCATCGGCAGCACGTCAATAGTGCGCCAGAAAAATATCATTTTGTTACTATCATTTTATCCCACGCGTGCACAGGCACGCCCGGGACGCTCTACCTGAAAGGAAAAACATGCATTCTCTGACCCGCTCTTGCCGCACCATGCTGCTTCCCCTGTTCTTCGCCTGCCTGGCCGTACTGGCCGGCTGCGGCGCGGCCGGCAGCGCCGGCGACGCGGAAAACACGCCGCGCAGCGTCACCCACGTGCTGTCGCCGGGCGAACAGGTCGCCATCACGGCCACCGATACCCTGAAACTCGAGCGCGTCAACGACAGCCGCTGCCGCAAGGGCGCCGTGTGCGTATGGAAAGGCTACGTCAGCTACAGTTTCAGTTTGCTCAACAGTGCGGGCGCCACGGACATCGTCCTGTCCGATTCCATGCCCGGCGCTTCCAGTTCCGTCACCGTCAACCACCTGACGTTTACCTTGCTCGACGTCGATCCGGCCACGCCGCCAGCCCTGAACGCAGAACAGCCCACCTACCGGGTCAAGGTCAAGATCACGCAGGGCGCCCTGCCCCGCTAAGCGCTAGGCATCGTGGCGCTGGCGGCTGTCGGTCGGCGCCTGTTGCCGGTCCAGCATGCCGTAATCGCGCACGACGGCGGCGATGCGCAGCCGGTAATCGTCAAATACGCCCTGCCTGCCAGCCGATTGCGCCGCCCGGTGCGCTTCCAGCTGCCGCCACTGCGCCAGCGCCGCCTCGTCGCGAAAGAACGACAGCGACAGCAATTTGCCCGGCTCGCTCAAGCTGCTGAAGCGCTCGATGGAAATGAAACCATCGACTTCATCAAGCAGGGGACGCAGCGCCGCGGCCAGATCCAGATACTGCTGGCGCCCTTCTGCACTGGGCCACACTTCAAAAATCACGGCGATCATGCGCTCGCTCCTTGCGTAAACACAGGGATGCGGGCGTTCAGCGACGCTTGATAACACCACGCCAGCGGCAAGTCTTCCAGCCTGTCGGCCCACGCTTGCAAACAAGCTGCGGCGATGGCGTGCGCGATGGACTGGCCCGGACAGACGTGGCGGCCATGGCCAAAGCCCGACTCCGCATGGCCGGCGCTGGCCAGCACGACGACGATCATCTGCCCCGCAGGCACGCGCACGCCATCGCATTCCACAACGTCCACCGTGTAGCGGCGCGTGTTATGGATCGAGGGATCATGCCGGCTGACTTCGCGCAGCATGGCCGGCCAGCGCTCAGGCGACGCGCGCAGTTGCGCCAGCAACTCCGGCTGCGCGTGCAAGGCAACGATGGCATTGCCCAGCAAGCCGGCCGTGGCGTCGCACGTCTGCGACAGCAAGCCCACGAGGTTGGCCAGCAGGCCGCTCCCCATGGCATCGGTCTCTGTCGCGATACTGGCCAGCAGGCTGCCCGGCCTCGCGTTGCCCTCGCGCAGCAAGTGGCCCAAACCTTGCAGCAGGGAATCGGCAGCCTCCTGCGCGCCAGCCAGTTGTTCACCATTGCTCAGCGGCGACAGGCAAGCAACAAAATCGCGCGTCCATTCGGCCAGCGCCGGCCATTGCGCTGGCGCAAAGCCCAGCAAGTGGGCCATGACGAACAGCGGCAGTTGAAAAATCGCCTCGTTCAGCTGGGCGGCGCTGGCGGGAACGCGGTCACCAGCGAGATGTGCGACCTGCCGCTGCAGCCGCGCCAGGTCCACCTGGGCCAAGGCGCGCGCCAGCACCTGTTTCGGCACGGCATGCCGCTCGCCATCGTTCATGCGCACCAGTTCGGCAAAAATCGCACCGCACGGCGTGCCTGCCAGATTCTGCGGCACGCCCAAGCCCGGCGGGCGCACGCGGCAAGCGGGATGCTCGAGCACGGCCTGCACGCCGGCCGCGCCCGTCGCCAGCCAGCAATCGAGTGCCGCATCGAAACGCAGCGGCGGGCCGTCCGCCAGGCGGCGATAGTAGTCATACGGCGCCATGTGGGTGACGGCTGAAAAAGGGTCGGCGGGGTCGGCGAGATGCATGCGCATTCCATTGCAGTGAGGTGGGGACACGAGTATGCTGGTCCTTCCACCACAACACTTCGCCAGCAAACGAATCATGGATGACAAACTTCCGTCGGCCGACATGGGCCTGGCGCAACTGGCCGGCGCCATCGCCGAACCGGCCCGCGCGCGCATGCTGTGCAGCCTGCTTGATGGCCATGCGCGCACGGCCACGGAATTGGCCACGCTGGCCGAAGTGGGCGCCTCGACGGCCAGCGCCCATCTGGCGCGCTTGCGCGACGATGGCTTGCTGTCAATGGTGGCGCAGGGCAAGCACCGCTACTACCGCCTGGCCAGCGCGGAAGTGGGCCAAGCCCTCGAAGCGCTGCTGGTGGTGGCCGGCGTGCCGGCAACGCCATTTACCCCCTCCACCCCGGACCGCCTGCGCCATGCGCGCACCTGTTACGACCACATGGCCGGCACCGTCGCCGTCGCCCTGCACGACCAGTTGCACGCGCAGGGCTGGCTACTCGACGACGGCGGAGAATATCGTCTGTCGGAAGCGGGCGCGGCCGGCATGGCGGCCCTGGGCATCGACGTGCCGCAATTGCAGCGCCAGCGCCGCCGCTTCGCCTGTGCCTGCCTGGACTGGAGCGAACGGCGCGCCCACCTGGGCGGCGCGCTGGGAGCCGCCCTGCTGCAACTGGCCCTGCGCCAACGCTGGGCCGAGCGCGAACTCGACAGCCGCGCCCTGCGCATCACGCCGGCCGGCGAGCGGAGCCTGCTGGCCGCCTTCGGCGCTTGCTGAGGGACACACGATGATCGCGTTCCAGGACCTGGCCAAACAGTACGGCAGCTTCGAAGCCGTCAAGCCGCTGACCTTGCAAGTGGGCAAAGGAGAAGTCTTCGGCTTCCTGGGCCCGAACGGGGCGGGAAAGACCACCACCATCCGCATGCTGATGGGCATCCTCGTGCCCAGCAGCGGGCGCGTACTGGTCGATGGTCTCGATTGCCACCGCGACGGCGCCGCCGTCAAGCGCAAGGTGGGCTATTTGCCCGACAATCCCATCTTTTACGACTATTTGCGGGGCCGTGAAATCCTGCAATTCGTCGCCGAAATGCATGGTTTTTCGCGCACGGAAGCGGCCGCCCGCGCCGCACGCCTGCTCACGGAATTCGGGCTCGATGAAGCGAGCGAGGATTTCGCCGTCAATTACTCGCTGGGCATGAAGAAAAAACTGGGCCTGGCGTGCGCGCTGATCCACGACCCGGCCGTGCTGATCCTCGACGAACCGATCAACGGCCTCGACCCGCGTGCCTCGCGCGACGTGCAGGAACGCTTGCTGCGCATCGCCGCGGCCGGCACCACCATCTTCGTTTCCACGCATCTGCTCGATATGGCGCAAAAGCTGTGCAGCAGGGTTGCCATCATCCACCGGGGCGCCCTGGCGGCCACGGGCAGCCTCGACGATATCCGCCAGCAGCTGTCCAGCGACGGCAGCCTGGAAGACATCTTTTTACAGCTCACCGACGAAACGGCTGCCGCGTGATGCCCGCGCCACCAGGCGCCTGGCGCGCCGTCTGGCTGCTGACCCGCTTGCGCCTGCAGCGCCTGCTCAACGTCAGCGGCAGGGGCTTTTCCTTCAAGAAAAACAATAAAAGCCGCCCCGCCACGCCGGGCAAGCGTGGCGGGCGCTGGCTGCTGGGCGCGCTGCTCTTGCTGCCCATGCTGCTGTCCTTCGGCAGCATCGCCCACCATAGCGTACTGAACATGCATTGCCTGCTGGACCAGGTCGCCGCCTGCCAGGCGCGCGGCAGCCTGCACACGGGCAGCCACCTGCTCGATCCCGTCATCGCGCAATTGATGGCCACGCCCTTTAGCGCGGCGCTGATCGGCGGGCTGACCCTGCAGTTGGCGCTGCTGTGGCTGGTCAGTGTCCTGCTGCCGCTGGGCATGGGAGAACTGTCGAAGCCGGACTGGGATCTGGAATGGCTGGTCACCCTGCCCGTCGAGAAAAGCACCTTGCTGTGGGCGCGCGTGCTCGAACGCACGCTCGTCAATCCGGCGGGCTTGCTGGCCCTGTGGCCCAGCACGACAGTGATCGCCTGGTATTCGGGCCAGGGCTGGATGTCCCCTTTGTCCGGCCTGCTTGCCAGCCTGGTCCTGCTGGCCCTGGCCGCCATGCTGCGCACCCTCATCGACACGGGCTTGCGCATGTCGCTCACGCCATCCCGGCTGGGCAACCTGCAGGCGGTGATTTCTCTGGCGGGCCTGTTGCCCATGTATATGGGCATGTCGTTTGGCATGGGTACGGGCGGCTTCGCGTATGCGTGGGCGGCCGCCATGCCCGCCTGGAGCAGCTGGACGCCGCCGGGCCTGTTGCTGCGCGTGCTCAATGCCGATGGCATGGCCGCCTTGCTGCCCGCCGCTCTGCTGCTGGTGCAAATGCTGCTGCTGATGTGGCTGGGCATGGCCATCCTGCGCCGCCAGTTGCGCCACGGCGTGGTGGGCCAGGGACAGCGCGAAGGCGCGCGCAAGCCGGCGGCGGCGCCATTGCCTACACGCCGGTGGCGCCTGCGCATCGGCACGGCGATCCAGCGGCGCGAACTGACGTTGCTGCTGCGCGACCGCAATTTTCTCGTGCAGACCCTGCTGATGCCCTTGCTGATCTTCGGCGGCCAGGCCCTGTTTACAGGCCAGGCGCGCGACCTGCACGCGCTGTTGGACAATCCCGTCCTGCTGGCCTCGACGGGCTTCTTCCTCGGCACCTATGTGCTGCTGATGTCGGCCTTCCAGACCCTGAACAAGGAAGGCGGCGCGCTGTGGCTGCTGTACACGTTTCCCGTTTCCGTCGAACAGGCACTGCGGCAAAAGGCCCAGCTGTGGGCCGCGCTAGCCCTGCTGTATCCATTGATACTGTTCGGCGCGGCGCTGGCCTGGCAAGACGCCTGGCGCTGGGAAATGGCGGGTTTGATGCTGCTGGCGCTGGCCGGCATCCCCCTGTATTCGCTGATCGCCGTGGCGCTGGGCGTGTTTGCCAGCGATCCTCTGGCGACCGAGGCGACGTCAAAAATACGGCCGGCCTGCACGTATCTGTACCTGCTGCTGACCGGCCTGTACATCACCGCGCTGGCGGCCGGCAGCCTGGCGCAGCAGCTGGCCTTCGTCGTGCTGACGGCGGCACTGGCTGTGGCCCTGTGGCAAAAGGCACGCGACGCTCTGCCCTACCTGCTCGATCCCGCCGCCTCACCGCCAGCCAGCGTGTCCGCGTCGGATGGCCTGATCGCCGCCATGCTGTTCTTCACCTTGCAAACCCTGGCCTTGCTCCTGCTCAAAGGCAAGGTGGCCGAGCCGATGGCGCAAGTGGCCATCGCCTTCGGCGGCGCTGGCGCGCTCACGTATGCGCTGGTGCGCCTGGTCTACTGGCGCAGCAGGACGGCCGGCGTGCCGCGCATGGCAACAGGCCGCCAGCCATGGCGCTGGGGAAGCGCAGGTGCCCTGGTCGCGACGCTGTTCGGCCTCGGCTACGTGGCCCTGTTGCCGCCACCATCATCACCATTGATGCATATCAATGGCAACGGGCTGTGGCTGCTGGCCCTGGGCGTGCTGGCCGCGCCCCTGTGCGAGGAATTCATCTTCCGCGGCTTGCTGCAGGGCGGCCTGCGCCGCTCGCTGCCGGCCTGGCAGGCGGTCACTGTCGCCGCCGCGCTGTTTGCCATCGTGCATCCACCGGCCGCCATGCTGCCCGCCTTCGCGCTGGGCCTGTGCACGGGCATCGCATACGAGCGCAGCGGCGCGCTGCTGGCGCCCATGCTGGTGCATGCCGGCTACAACGCCGCCCTCCTCGCGTACCAGTTGCAAGGATAGATACAGGCACAGACAAGTTTGCTAGAATCGCACACGATTTCCGTCCGTATCCCAACCAATGACTACGCACAGATCACGCATGAATCCACGCCTGTTTGCACCATGTATCCTCGTTGCGCTGCTGAGCGGCTGCACGGTACTCGCCCTGCGCCCCAACAGCGGCGTCGAAAACCGCACGTTCACCGTGCAGGAAACCCCGCGCCTGCGCATCGACGCGCCCAAGGCGCGCATCCAGAATCCCATGCCCAACGACCACTTCATCGGCATCGCCCTGTCCGGCGGGGGCAGCCGCGCAGCCAATTTCTCGGCCGCCTCCTTGGAGCAGCTGGAACAGTTCGGCCTCGTCAGCGGCGCCTCGGCCATCTCCGGCGTCTCGGGCGGCGCCATCGCGGGCGGCTACTATGCGCTGCATGGCAAGCAAACGGATTGGCCCTTGCTGCGCAGCAAGCTGAAAACGGATTTCTTCGGCCAGACCATTTTGAAACCGGCCAACCTGACGACGATGTTGTTGACGAACAAGACGCGTACCTCGTTCCTGTCCGACGTGTTTGACGATGTGCTGTACGACAAGAAAACCTACGAGGACTTGCCGCACGACGGCCCCATCTTCCTGGCCAACGCGACGGACGCCACCGATGGCGGCAAGCGCGTGGTGTTTTCCTACGAGTATTTTTACGGCACCCTGCATTCGCCGATCCAGGATATCCGCCTGGCCACGGCCGTGGCCACCTCGGCCGCCTTTCCCGGCGTGTTCGATTCCGTCACCTTCGAGCGTTTCCGCCCGAAAAACACCTTCGTGCCGGAGCTCGGTTCCGAGTCGCGCGAATCGCCGTCGTACGTGCACCTGTTCGATGGCGGCGCGGCCGACAACCTGGGCGTGGAAACCTTGTGGGACGTGGCCCTGACGCAGCTGTACGGCAACGACATGGCCGTCGTGCCGCCGCGCCTGAACAGCAAGCCCTTCATCCTCATTTCCATCGATGCCAACGCGCCCAATTCCAGTGCCGTCTTCGAAAAGATGTCGGACGAGCGCCAGCCGCTGGACCGCATCTTCAACAAGAATATCTACGATGCCGTCGATGCCCTGTTTTCGCGCCAGCGCAAGGAAAACCTCGTCAAGATGGGCTTTGGGCAAGCCCGCTTCGATACCATCACGCATGAAAATTTTGGCGACCTGAGCCAGAAATTCGTCAAGGGCAAACGTACCTCGGCCTTTGCCATCCCCGTGCTGTGCCGTCCCCATCTGGGCCAGTACCGCTGCGAAGTCGACGCGGCCGATCCACTGCCGGGCCAGATCCGCACGCGGCTCGAAGGCTTTGCCTGGCATATTTCCATCGACCAGATCGCCTCGCTGGCGCTGCGCCTGGCCAGCGGCGATGCGCAAGTCGACAGTGCCCGCAAGGAAGAACGCGCCGCCCTCGTCAAGCTGCAACGCCTGGCCACGCAGACGAAAACCCATCTGAAGCTGACAGGCCCGGAAAATTGCAGCCCGGAAGTGCTGCAATCGGCGCTGTACAGCGCGGCGCGTGTGCTGATCCTCGACGACGAGGAATCGCGCTTCGCCCTGTGCGACTACATGCTGGCGGGCCAGCTGATCAATGACGACACCGTCTGCAAGCAGCGCTATGTGCATGCCGTGCCCCGCTTTGCCATCGAAAGCGAAGATTTGCAGTACCGCAACTTGAGTTCGGACGGCAATTCCGTGAACGTACCGATACGCTGCAAGAAGTGAGCGGGCACGAAAAAGCCCGCACGATCGCTCGTGCGGGCTTTAGCGCAAGGATACCAAGCGCCCGGTTGATTTAGATCAACCGACTACGCCTGCGCATGTAGCTGCGGCTTAACGCACCTTCCAGTTCCTGCTCCGATT
Source organism: Janthinobacterium sp. HH104 (assembly GCF_001758715.1). Classification (NCBI taxonomy): domain Bacteria; kingdom Pseudomonadati; phylum Pseudomonadota; class Betaproteobacteria; order Burkholderiales; family Oxalobacteraceae; genus Janthinobacterium; species Janthinobacterium sp. HH104. The sequence continues at coordinate 84,315 of NZ_LRIB01000058.1, forward strand.
TATGCTGGTTCACCGTGTACAGGGCCCACAGGGCCGCCGGCACCCAGCCGATCACAGTGCACTGCAAGATCAAGGCGGCGGCACCGGCCAGCGGGCGCCCCAGCATGAAAAACGTGAGACACGGAAGTAGCAAGGCTATCAGCAATCGCATCACGACATACTCTCCTTCAAAATAGAGCAGCGGACAAGGGCCGGTATCCGGTCCGTCCCCCGCCCGCTGCGTACTGCTCCTTATAGATGCACGGCAATTTGCGGCATCAGGTCGTCAAACGTGCGACCGTTGCCGTTTTCGCCGATGGCGTGCATCTTCCATTCGCCGTTATGGCGGTACAGCTTGGCCATGATCTGTGCCGTGTGGGTACCTTGCACAGACAGGTTGAAACGCGCGACTTCCTGATTATTGCTGGCATTCAAGATGCGGCAATAGGCGTTTTCCACCTGCGAGAAGTTCTGGCCAGTAAAGCTGTTGACGGTAAAGACCAGGCTTTTCACGTGCGCCGGCACTTTCGACAGATCGACATTGATCTGTTCGTCGTCGCCATCGCCCGCGCCCGTACGGTTGTCGCCCGTGTGGACGATGCTGCCGTCCTTGCTTTTCAGCTGGCGGAACCAGACGATGTCGGACGTGCTCTTGTTTTCATCGAACATGACGCACGACGCGTCCAGGTCGACGGCTTCCGTCTTCGAACCGAAACCGAGGAAACCCTTGGTCTTGGCCGCATCCCAGCCCAGGCCCATGGTGATACGGGTCAGGGTGGTACCAGCTTCTTTGTCCAGAGAAATCTTCTGGCCTTTGCTCAAATTGACAGACATACGCATAGCTCCTGTTTGCTTGGTTACATCAAATATTAGTTACGCCGGCTTGCTTTGGGTCCAGGCGAGGAAGGCCGCGCGGTTGCGCGAGCACACGAGGATTTTTCCCGTGCCTGAAAACTTCAATACCATGCCCTCGCCGCTGGTCTGGCTATTGATCAAATTGCCCAGAAAGCCGCCGCTGCTGCCGGTCGTCATGGAAATTTCGTATTGCAGGCGGTTATCCCAGCACACGACGTGCGAGTTATCGATCACCACGTCCTTGCCAGGTGTCACTTCCAGTATCGACATCGCGCCAAAACCGGACACCGCCAACTGGCCGCTGCCTGCCGTCTCGGTAATGAAAAAACCACCGCTCTGGGCAAACAGCGCGTTGCCAAGGCTCTGCGTGCGCACCTTCAATTCCACGCCAGAACTGGCCGCCACGAAGGCGCCGTCGCTGATCATGTATTGCTGGGCACCCACCTCGAGCACCCGCATCGCGCCAGGCAGAGTCGGCGACAACAGACAGTCGCCGTCGCCCCGCATGGCTTCGATATGCTGCTGAAAGAACGATTCCCCGTTGGCAAATGTGCGCATCAGCGCGGCGCCTATGCCGCCAGTCATCTTGCCTTTCAGCTCAAGATTGGTTTCCATCATCACCATCGCATTGGATTCGCAATAAATCTTCTCACCCTTGGCAAGCGACACATGCAGGAACGGGTCGACGTCCCCGGTAATAGTAAAAACTGGCATCTGACTGTTCCTTCCTCAACTCGGTAATGATGGGGGCGGTCCACACTGCGGACCGCCTTGACTGCTTACAACTTATACGCCGACGCCGAACGAGGCAGCCAAAGGACCTAAACCGCCTTTATAACCCTGGCCGATGGCCTTGAATTTCCAATCACCGCCATTGCGGTAGATTTCGCCGAAGACCATCGCCGTTTCGGCCGAGCCGTCTTCCGACAGGTCGAAGCGGGCGATTTCCGTGTTGCCGTTGGCGTTCACGCAGCGTACGTACGCCTTCGATACCATACCAAAGTTTTGCTTGCGCGCTTCGGCATCGTGAATCGTGACGCAGACGGCGATCTTGTCGATCTCGGCTGGCACCGTGGCCAGGTCGACCATGACGGTTTCATCATCGCCATCGCCGGCGCCCGTGGTGTTGTCGCCCGAGTGGGTGACGGAGCCGTCGCTCGATTTCAGGTTGTTGTAGAAAATCATGTCGGCGTCGGCGCGTACCTTGCCGTCGGCCTTCAACAGGAATACGGAACCGTCGATGTCGAACGCGGCGCCATCGGTGGCGCGGGCATCCCAGCCCAGGCCGATGATCATCTTCGAGATGCCAGGAGCTTCTTTGCTCAGGTTGACGTTGCCGCCTTTTTGCAGACTGATTGCCATGATGTATTTCTCCTATGTGAAATAAAAGTCCAGCGATAATTAACTTGCAAAACACCTGGCGCCCTCCACCGGCCCGACTCCCCAGGCCGGCGGCGGCGCTTGTTGCATCACGCTGGCAAACGGGTGTAGACGTTTGCCGCGTATCTCTTACGCCTTGGCTGCTGCTTCCAGCTCAGGCTGTTTATCTTCCGTGCCTTCCAGCAAGGCCATGCGTCGCTTGTAACGGATCGACGACCACAGCGAGGCAAGAATGAAGGCCACGCCGATCAGACCCGTGAAGATCTCGGGAATGTGGAACTTCATGCTGACCAACATGATCACGGCCAGGATACCGATCGCATAGTGCGCGCCGTGCTCCAGATAAACGAACTCGTCGAGCGTACCCTTGCGCACTAGGAACACCGTCATCGAACGCACGAACATCGCGCCGATAGCCAGGCCCAGCATGATGATCACGACATCCTTGGTGATGGCAAACGCGCCGATCACGCCGTCAAAGCTGAACGAAGCGTCGAGCACTTCCAGATACAGGAAGCCGCCAATACCGCCGCGCTTGACGATGTCGCCCATGTTGCCGTCGCCGTTATCGCCTTCCAGCAAGCCACTGATCACATCGACGCCCACATAGGTCAGGATACCCCACAGACCGGCCGTCAGGACCACCAGTTTCTGGCCTTCTTCGATCATCGACAGGCTGGCCATCAGGGTGCCCAGCGCGATCATCACGGAAATCGACGATACCTTGCCCAGCGCGCCCAGTTTTTCTTCAATACGGCCCAGCCAGTGCGTTTCTTTTTCGTCGTCCAGCAGGAAGTTCAGGAACACCAGCAGCAGGAAGATGCCGCCGAAAGCCGCCACTTCCGCATGGTGATTCGTCAGGTGCATCGAGTACTGTTCAGGATTGCTCAGTGCCAGATTCCAGACTTCCATCAAGCCCAGGTCCGCCGCTTGCGCCACGATGACCAGCGGGAACAGCAAACGCATGCCGAAGACGGCGATGATGATGCCAACGCCCAGAAACAGGCCCTGCCAGAACTTGTCCCAGTTCTTCAGCACCGAAGCGTTGACCACCGCGTTGTCGAACGACAGCGAGACTTCCATCACGCCCAGGATCACCGCGATACCGAGCGCCGCCAGCATCGTCTGCACGCCACCGTGCGTGTAACCCCACCAGGCGGAAATGCCCAGGCAGATAAATGTCACTAGAAATGACACTCTGAAATGTTTCATCGATAGTTCCCCTTTATCCAAATTCAATGGAACGTAGTATAGGGACGTGTGACACATTTAAAAATAGAAGATAATGGAAGTATTACTTCGCAAAAACAGAAGATAGAGGATGCAGCGATGAAAACCACGGGCTTCAATTACCGCCATTTGTATTTCTTTTGGGTGGTCGCCAAGGAAGGCGGCGTGACGCGCGCAGCTGAACGGCTGGGGCTGGCCGTGCAAACCATCAGCACGCAGCTGGCCCTGCTGGAAAAGGAGCTGGGCAAATCCCTGCTGCAGCCGCAGGGACGGCGCTTGGTGCCGACGGAAGCGGGCCGCCTGGCGCTCGGCTATGCGGACCAGATTTTTTTGCTGGGCGAGCAGATGCAGGACGCGCTGGCCGATGCGGACGCGGAAAAGATGCGCCTGACGGTGGGCATTTCCGATTCGCTGCCGAAACTGATGGCGTATCGCATGCTCGACGCCACGCGCAGCCTGGACCAGCCCATCAAACTCGTGTGCCTGGAAGATGAATTCGAATCCCTGCTGGCCGACTTGGCCCTGCACAAGCTGGATCTGGTGCTGACAGACCGTGCCGTACCGGCCGGCGCCAGCCTGCGCGTGTCCAGCCATCTGTGGGGCGAGAGCGCCATGAAGCTGTTCGGCATCCCCGCGCTGGCGGAACAGTACCGCGACAATTTCCCGCACAGCCTGCACGGCGCGCCGTTCCTGCTGCCGGCGCGCAATAACGCCTTGCGCGGGCGCATCGACGAATGGATGGTGCAGCAAGGCGTGCGTCCCGACGTGGTCGGCGAATTCGAGGACAACGCCATGCTCAACGCATTCGGCCGCAAGGGCCTGGGCCTGTTCTTCGCGTCCGCCAGCCTGGCGGCCGATATCGAAGAGCAATTCGGCGCCGTGCTGGTCGGCGACGCCTCATCCCTGCGCGAACAGTTTTACGTCATCTCGAACGAGCGCAAGATCATGCACCCGGCGCTCGACGTGATCCTGGCGGCCATCCAAGGGACGACAAAGATTCACAAGGAAACCTGATAAATCCATTCGAAAATAACGTTTGAATAATCAATCAAAAGCGATTGTAATAAAGCCTGAGACAAACACGCGCCTGTCCCTCGCCGGAAGGGTGCGATCACCATAAAAAACAGGAGCGGCACCATGTCCACGGCAGGCAAGACGATCGATATTCCCGATCTCATCAATAACAACAAGATCGGCTCCTTCCAGATCGGCATGCTGATCCTGTGCGGGCTGTGCGTCATCATGGATGGCTTCGACGTGCAGGCGATGGGCTATGTGGCCCCGGCCATCATTGCCGACTGGCATGTGAGCAAGGCCAACTTGGGCCCCGTGTTTGGCGCGGGCCTGCTGGGCATGCTGGTCGGCTCGCTCGTCTTCAGCATCACGGCCGACAAATTCGGCCGCCGTCCCGTGCTGATCGGCTCGACCATCTTCTTTTCGCTCTGCATGCTGGTCACGCCGCTGGCAACGACCATCGAGCAATTGCAGCTGATCCGTTTCATCACGGGACTGGGCCTGGGCGCCGTGATGCCGAACGCCATGGCCCTGGCTGGCGAATACAGCCCCCTGCGCAAGAAAGTCACGCTGATGATGCTGGTCTCGTGCGGCTTTACCCTGGGCGCCGTGCTCGGTGGCTTGCTGTCCGCCGCGCTGATTCCCGCCTTCGGCTGGCAATCCGTGTTTTACGTGGGCGGCGTGGTGCCGCTGGTCATCGGCGTGCTGATGTTCTTCCTGCTGCCGGAATCGATGCAATTCCTCGTGCTCAAGAAACGCAAGCTGGACAAGGTCGCCAAGTGGCTCAAACGCATCGACCCGACGGTGACCATCACGGCCGACACGCAATACGTCGTACATGAGAAGGAACACAAGGGCGCGCCCGTGCTGCAATTGTTTACGGGCGGCCGCGCCAAGATGACGATACTGCTGTGGGTCATCAACTTCATGAACTTGCTGAACTTGTATTTCCTGTCGAACTGGCTGCCGACCATCGCCAAGGAAGCGGGCCTATCGACGGCCAACGCCGTGCTGGCCGGCACGGCACTGCAAGTGGGCGGCACCATCGGCACCCTCGTCATGGGCCAGCTGATCGACCGCTCGAGCTTCCGCCGCATCCTGCTGCCGTGCTTCCTGGTCGCCGCCGTGGCCATTACCCTGATCGGCCGTCCGGACGTGTCGCTGGCCTTCCTGTTCATCACGATTTTCATCGCCGGCTTTTGCGTGGTGGGCGGCCAGCCTGCCGTCAATGCCCTGGCGGCCAGCTACTATCCGACCACCCTGCGCTCGACGGGCATCGGCTGGAGCCTGGGCATCGGGCGCATCGGTTCCATCATCGGCCCCGTGCTCGGTGGCGAGCTGATCCGCCTGAACTGGCCCAACAGCACGATTTTCCTCGTCGTCGCCATCCCGGCCATCGTCTCTGCCGTCATGGTCTTTGCCATGCGCGGCGGGCCGCAAACGGCTCCCGCCAAGGTAGCGGCCTGAGGCCGGCGCATCGGCCAGTTGAACCGTACGCCGTCATAAAGTTGCATGTTTTATACTCAAATTCTCATCCATTTCAGTGAACCGACATGACCAACATTCGCAATGACGGCGCCGCAAGCAGCCTTCTGGAAACAGCCTGGGCCCAGCGCGAAGAAACGCTCTATACAGCCCTGTTCGGGGACCTGGGACCGGGCATCTACCCGCTCGACCTGTCCCTGTTCGAACAGCTGTTCAACTGCACGCAAGTCGACCCGCGCTGGCTGCATATCGGCGTGTTCGAATGCCCGCCGACGCCCGAGCGGCCGCACTGGGTCTACGTATCGTCGGGCCTGTCCAACCCATGGGACGACGAACCCGATGCGGAGGAAGAGTGGACGGGACTGGGCCGCGAACTGCTGCTGGAATGCCCGCAGCAGTCGCCATGGGCGCTGGCGCTGGTGCGCAGGTTCGCCGCGTATCAGATGCTGCTGGCGGCTGGCCGCTTCGGTGACCAGGAACCGCTGGACGCCTGGGACCGCATGTCCGTTGGCGGCCCCATCGATGGCCAGCAGTCCGCGCTGAGCGCCATCATCATGGTGCCCAGCGAACATTACCCCGAAGAATATGCACTGGTCTCGGGAAAATTTGCCTTCCTGCAGATTATCGGCCTCAGCGCTGCCGAGCTGGCGCATGGCCGCACGCACGACTTCGAGGACTTGTTGCAGACGCTGGGCGACCAGGGCGCCGCGCCGCTGGTCGACGCCGCACGCCGCAGCATCGTGTAAAACCGCAGGGCCGATTCGCCGGAAATTAGGATACTGCGCCCTTCGTCGTTTAAGATGACGTTTTACCAGCCCATCTTCAGCGCCCCCATGCACAATGTCTTGCTAGTCCTGCTCGCCCTCTTCCTGGTCGCGCTGAACGGTTTTTTTGTTGCCGCCGAGTTTGGCATCGTCACATTGCGGCGCACGCGCATCCGCGCCATCGCCAAGACGCAGGGACTGCGGGGCCGCATCCTGGCCAAGGTGCATGGCCAGCTGGACGCCTACCTGTCCGCCTGCCAGCTGGGCATCACCCTGGCGTCGCTGGGCCTGGGCTGGGTCGGCGAGCCGGCGTTCGCCGGCCTGCTTGAGCCGCTGTTCGGCGCCATCGGCGTCACCTCGCAAGAGCTGATCCATGGCGTCTCCTTCGTCGTCGCCTTCAGCGTGATTTCCTTCCTGCACATCGTCGTGGGCGAACTGGCGCCCAAATCGATGGCCATCCGCAACCCGGAAGCCGTCGGCCTGTGGAGCGCGATTCCCCTGTATGGTTTCTACTGGACCATGTACCCGGCCATCTACCTGCTCAACGCCAGCGCCAACTGGGTGCTGCGCCTGGCGGGCCTGTCCGGCAAGGGCGGCCACGACGCCCATTACTCGTCCGAAGAATTGAAACTGATCCTGCGCACCAGCCAGCCCGGCGAAAAGTTTACGCGCGACGAGCGCAACATCCTGGCGCAGTCGCTCGATTTCGAACAGATGACGGTGTCGGACCTGATGCGCCCGATCAATGAAGTGATCGCCCTGCACGCGTCGAATACCCTGGAAGAAAACCTCGACACGGTGCTGCGTAACCGCTTCAGCCGCTACCCGTATTTCGACACGAATGAAGACGACGTGCTCGGTGTCGTGCACCTGAAGGATCTGTTCTTTGCCCAGCAGGCGGGCAAGCCGATCACCTCGCTCACGCCGTTCCTGCGTCCCGTGGACATCATTTCCGCGCGCACGCCGGCACTGGAACTGTTCCGCCGCTTCCGCGACGGCGCCCCGCACTTCGCCCTGATCGGCGAAAAAGGCAAACGCCCGCTGGGTTTCATTACGCTGGATAACTTGCTCGGCGCCATGGTCGGCGAAATCCGCGATGAATTCCGCCGCAATGAAAACGACTGGCTCAAGCAAAGCGACGGCACCCTGATCGGCAAGGCCAGCCTGCCCATCTTCTCGCTCGAACGCATCCTCGGCATCGATATCGAAAACGAGGAGCTGGGGCTGGACGACGTGGAATCGGTGGGCGGCTTGATCATGGTCAAGCTCGGTGACATTCCCAAGCAGGGTCAGCGCATCACCTTTGTCGACTTCGACATCGTCGTCAAGAAGATGAATGGGCCCCGCATCGTGCTCATTAAAGTGATCCCGAAGCAGGAGCGCGACCTGGATGCGGATTTAAGAGATTAACTACTTCTTGCTCGTCAGGGTATCTTTGCCCTGCGGCACGGTGGTCTCGCCTACCGTCCACGTTTGCAGCAAGCTGTACAGCACCGCCAGCAGGGTCGGCCCGATAAAGATGCCGACGAAGCCGAAGGCCAGCACGCCGCCCAGCACGCCGAGCAGCACCAGCAGGAACGGCAGGCTGCTGCCGCGGCTGATCAGCATGGGTTTCACCACGTTATCCACGCCGCTGATCAGCAAGCCTCCCCACACCAGCATAAAGATGCCCCAGCCCGTCTGGCCGTCATTGAACAGCCAGATGGCCGCGCCGCCCCAGATCAAGGGCGGTCCCACGGGGATCAGCGAAAAGATGAAGGTGGCCACGCCCAAGAGGGCCACGGCCGGCACGCCGGCGATCAAAAAGCCCACCACAGCCACCAGCGCTTGCGCCAGCGCCGTGCCCAGCAAGCCGTACATGACGCCGCGCACGGTGCGGCTGATGGTCAGGCCCACGCCCGGCGCGCTGTCGCCGATGATGCGGCCGGCGCCCGTCATCAGGGCGCGGCTCAGCTGCTGGCCGTCGCGGTAGAGGAAGAAGCTGACGAAGACGGCCAGGCTGGTCTGCGCCAGGCCCGTACCCAGCAGGATGCCGCCGGAAGCGAGGAAGTGGCGCGCCGGTTCCAGCATCGTCTTGCCTAAATTGAGCAATTCCTCGCGGTCAGCGAGCAGGCGATCCACGTAGCCGGCGATGGTTTCGCCCACCACGGGAATGCTGGCCAGCCAGGCCGGTGGATGCAGGCTGCCCGTTTCCAGTGCCGCGCGCAGCTGTTCATAGATGCGCGACACATTGTCGGCCAGGTTGTAGGTGACGAGGGCCAGTGGCAGCACGATGACGAGCAGCAGCGACAGGGTCATGATGGCGGCCGCCCAGTTGCGCCGGCCTTTCAGGCGTTCGAGCAGCAGCAGGTACAAAGGCCAGCTGGAAATGCCCACGCAGGCGGCAAACAGCATGGCAGCGAGGAAGGGCCGCAAGACGAAAAAGCAGCCGATCAACAGGAAGATGATGGCTGCCAGGCGGGCGTGGGGCTCGAAACGTTTGTCCATGTACTGCATGTCCTGAAGATGGCGCCTAGCGGCGCGACCGGATCAGGATAGCAGAAGTTTAAGATCGTGCGCGATGGCGGCGGGCTTTTCGCCGTGGCGCACGAACAGGCGGATCTTGCCTTCGCGGTCGAACACATAGGTGCCGGCCGTGTGGTCGACCGTGTAGCTGCTGTCCGTCTCGCCCTCGACCTTGGCGTAATACACCTTGAATTCCTTGGCCACCCTGGCCGTCGCGGCCGCGTCGCCATACAGGCCGACGAAACGCTTGTCGAAGGCCGGCACATATTGCGCCAGCAAGGCTTGCGTGTCGCGCTCGGGGTCGACGGTGACAAACAGCACTTGCACTTTATCCGCCTGCGGGCCCATCTCCCGCATCACCTGGGCCATGTCGGCCATGGTGGTAGGGCACACGTCCGGGCATTGCGTGTAGCCGAAGAACACCAGCACCAGCTTGCCCTTGTAGTCGGCCAGGGTGCGCGGGTGGCCCGTGTGGTCCGTCAGCGCGAACTCGCGCGCATAGCCGAGGCCCGTCACGTCCGTGTTCTTGAATGCCAGCTTGGTCGCGGCAGGCTTGCCGCAGCCGGCCAGGACGGCGACCAGCGCGGCCGCCAACAACAGGGTCAGGTATTTTTTCATGTGCCGATAGGAATGTAGTGGTCAACCAGCAAGGCCGCGAACAGCAAGGCCAGGTAGATGATGGAAAACGTAAACGCCTTGCGCGCGATCAAATCAGTGTAGTGGCGGTACATCTTCCACGCGTAGTACAGGAAGCCGGCGTTGAGCACCACGGCCGAAGCCAGGTAGATCAGGCCGCTCATGCGCACGGCGTACGGCAGCAAGGTGGTGGCGGCCAGAGCGATCGAGTACAGCCAGACGTGGAATTGCGTGAATTTCAAGCCGTGCGTGACGGGCAGCATGGGCAGGCCCGAGCGCGCGTAATCGTCGCGGCGGTACATGGCCAGGGCCCAGAAATGCGGCGGCGTCCAGACGAAAATGATCAGGACCAGCAGCCACGCCTGCATCGGCACGTCGTTGGCGACGGCCGCCCAGCCCAGCGCGGGCGGCATGGCGCCGGACAGGCCGCCGATGACGATGTTTTGCGGGGTGGCGGGCTTGAGCACCATGGTGTAGATCAGCGCGTAGCCGACAAAGGTGACAAAGGTCAGCCACATGGTCAGCGGATTGACGAGGTGATACAAAATCGCCATGCCCAGGCCGCCGATCACCAGCGCGAATACCACCGTCTGTTTCACCGTGATGTCGCCCATGGCCATCGGACGGCGCGCCGTGCGGGCCATGCGCGCATCGATCTCGCGCTCGGCCAGGCAATTGACGGCAAACGCGGCGCCGGCCAGCAGCCAGATGCCGATGGTGCCGAACACCACCGCGTGCCAGTCCGGCAACTCCTCGCTGGCCAGGAACATGCCGATGACGGCGCAAAACACGGCCAGTTGCGTCACGCGGGGCTTGGTCAGCGCCCAATATTGGGCGATGCGGGGGGATGGTTTACGGCTGATGGTCTGAGTAGTCATTTATGCGATACGGGAAGGACTGGCTGGTGCCGAGGGCACTGGCGCGGAGGCGGAAGCAGATTTCCGCGCTACATCGAGTTGGAATTTAGCCTTGTAGTTTAACATGGTCAGCAATAACACGAGCAGCGCCGCCCCGCCGTTATGCATGACGGCAATCGACAATGGCCAGCTCAGGTAGATCGTCGCCAGGCCCGTGGCCGCCTGCAGAACCAGCACCAGCGCCACCCAGCGTGCCGTGCCGCGCAAGGACGGCAGTTTCCACGCGCGAAACACCGTATAGCCGATGCCAGCCAGCACGATGAAGGCGAAATTGCGGTGCACCCAGTGGATGGCCGTCAGCGCGGAAAACGGTAAATAATGGCCGGCGGCCGTCTTGCCCAGTTCGCGCCACAGATGGAAACCATGCTCGAAATCCATTTCCGGAATGACCTTGCCGCCGCACAGGGGGAAATCCGTGCAGGCCAGGGTGGCGTAGTTGGTGCTCACCCAGCCGCCCAGCGCGATCTGCACGGTCAACAGCACCAGCGAAAAGATGGCCAGCGCGCGCACAGGGCGCAGCACGGCAGCGTCCGCATCGGCGCGCAGCAGGGGTTGGACGGCATGGTCCTGGCGCCCGCCCAGCCATGTCAGCATGGCCAGCAAGCCCATGCCCAGCAGCAAGTGGATGGTGACGATCACGGGCTGCAGTTTCAGGGTCACGGTCCAGGCCCCGAACGCGCCCTGCAGGCAGACGAACAGGAACAGCGCCGTGGGCAGCGCGGGCGCAAATTCCTCGCGTTTGCTTTTCTTCCACTGGCGCCACGCCTGCACCATCATCGCCACGATCAAGACGCCTATGGCCATGGCCAGGTAGCGGTGGGTCATTTCGATCCAGGCCTTGACCACCGTCACGGGGCCCGTCGGCATCAGCGTTTCCGCCGCCACGATGTGCTCGTGCGCGAGGAAAGGATTGGCCGAGCCATAGCAGCCGGGCCAGTCCGGGCAACCGAGGCCGGAATCGGACAGGCGCGTAAAGCCGCCAAACATGATCAGGTCGACCGTCAAAAAGACGGCGATCCACACGAGCTTGCGGTATTTATTGGCGTCCGCGGACACCCAGACCATGGTCAGCGGCAGCAGCGCCACCAGCAGACCCGTCAAGCCCAGCTGGGCCAGCGCGGAGAGATGCATCGTCGGCATGCAGACCCCTCAACCGATCGCCGAAGCTTTGAGCAGCTTGGCGATGTCTTTCTTGATCTTGTTCGGGTCCGCGTCTTTCGGGAAGCGCATCATCAGATTGCCCAGCGGATCGATCAGGTAGAAATGGTCGCTGGTCTTGCCGCCCGGCTCCACGGGCAGCCATGCTTTCAAGGCGTCGCTATTGACGCGCAGCATGCTGGTGCCGTCGAATTCGCGCATCACGAGCGTATCGAGCGGCTGGGCATCCGTCACCAGCCAGACCCGTTCCAGGCGTTCGCGTTCCTTGCCCTGCATGAGGCGCAGTTGTTGCATGTCAAACAATTGCTTCTTGCATGTTTCCTGGCAATCGGACGGCCCTGTCTGCAGCAGCACCCACTTGCCCTTGAATTGCGCCAGCGGCGACGCCTTGCCGTCCAGTTCCGTCACCTGCAGCGCTGCCTCGGGTATCGGGTACAAACGCGGGTCGATCAGGGCGCCGTAATTGTTGCGGCCCGTGGGCTTGATGATGTAATACGTGAAATACGAGGCGATGATGGGAAACGCGCATACGGCCACGACGGCCAGCAGTTTCCACCGTCCCGTATTCTGTGCCTGTTTATTGCTGCTGTCTTGCGTTGCTTCAGGGTTGTTTGTTTGCACGTCGAAATCCTGTAAAGACAAAAAATAGAAAAGCCATCAGTGCCAGTGCGTACCACTGGAATGCATAGCCGCGGTGCTTGTCGGCGCCCAAGTCCGGCGCCGGCCAGTCGCGCACGGGAAGCTGGCTGGACGCTGGCGCCGCTGCTGGGTCGACTGTTTGTTCGAGAATGAATGGTTGCAAGGCCAGGCCACTGGCCTGGGCCAGCTGGCCGATATTGGCATTTTGCACGATGGCGTGCGGCGCCAGGGCCGGCGCCGTGCCCAGCTCCATCACATGGCCTGCGTTCAGGCGCGCGATGCCGGAAATCGTCACCGTGCCGGCCGGTGTCGTGTAATCGGGCATGCGCGTGCGCTCGGCATTGTTGCGCGGCAGCCAGCCTTGCGCCACGAGAACGTGCATGGCTGAACCGTCGATCTGGAATGGCGTGAGCACATGAAAACCGGCCTGGCCCTTGTAGGGGCGGTTGTTCAGGTAGACCGTCCAGGCGGGCACGAAATGGCCCGTGACGGTGACCCTGCGGTATTCGATCGCTTGCGCATCGGCCGGCAGCATCGGCGCGGCCGTCAAGGACAGCGGCGCGGCCTGGTTGCCCGCTTCCAGCCTGGCGGCGCGCGCGACTTTCTCGTCGCCACGGCGCTGCTGCCATTGCGCCAGCGACACGCCCAGGGCCACCAGTAGCAGCATTACAACAAATGGAATCCATCTAAAATGGAAGCGGATACGCATTACAATGAAACCTCCTCAAGCCTGGCGCTACCATCCATGAAAATCCTCGTTGCCATCGCCTTCATCCTGATCCTGGGCAGCCTGGGCTCGGCCCTGTTCTTCCTCATGCGCGACAAGGGCAAGAGCAACCGCACCGTGCAGGCGCTGGCCCTGCGCGTGGGCTTGTCGATCACTCTGTTCCTGCTGATCCTGCTGGCGCATCATCTGGGCTATATCCAGCCGACGGGCATACACTAAATGCTGGGGTCAGACCCGCGGGGGAATGCGCCTCAATGGGGCGGATTCCGATCCCGCAGGGCCTGACCCCGGTGCTAACGACGTTGCTTGGTTAGCAAAATTCTTAAACTAAGAAAAAAGCCGTACCCAGGATGTCCCGGTACGGCTTTTTTTATGGTGCCGGCGCACGCATCAACGACGCGTGCCCTGCCCCGCCATTATAACCAATACACGACCACGTACAGGCCCAGCCAGACAACGTCGACAAAGTGCCAGTACCAGGCGGCGCCTTCGAAACCGAAGTGGTGTTCCGGCGTGAAATGGCCTTTCAGCACGCGGTACAGGATGACGGACAGCATGATGGCGCCCAGGGTCACGTGGAAGCCGTGGAAGCCCGTCAGCATGAAGAAGGTGGCGCCGTAGATGCCGGACGTCAATTTCAAGTTCAGTTCGCTGTAGGCGTGCATGTATTCGTAGACCTGGAAGCCCATGAAGATGGCGCCCAGCAAGATCGTGGCGAACAGGAACAGGGCCGTCATGCCGCGGTGGCCGGCGCGCAGCGCGTGGTGCGAGATGGTCAGGGTGACGCCCGACAGCAGCAGCAAGGCCGTATTGATGGTCGGAATCCAGAACGGCGTCATGGTGGTGAATTCCTGCACCGTGCCGGCCGGGCCCGTATTGCCCCATTGAGCGGCGAAATCGGGCCAGATCACCTTGTGGTCGAGGTCGGCCAGCCATGGCATCGAGATGCTGCGCGCATAGAACAGGGCGCCAAAGAAGGCGGCGAAGAACATGACTTCGGAAAAGATGAACCAGCTCATGCTCCAGCGGAACGAGTGGTCGATGCGCTCGCTGTACAGGCCCTGCTCCGATTCGCTGATGGCGTCGCCGAACCAGAAATACAGCACCAGCAGGATGCCGGCCAGGCCCAGGTAATTGACGTACGGCCCCCAGGAGACGTCGTTGACCCAGGCCGAGGCGCCGATCATGGTCAGCAGCAGGCTGGCGCCGCCCAGCATGGGCCAGCGCGACGGGCCGGGCACGAAATAATAAGGTACGGCGGCGTGGTTGGAACTCATCATCATCTCCTCAAAAACTTATAGGGTGGTTTTTTATAATTTATAAAACGACGAATTTAACAATTGAAATCAGGATGCCGATCAGGCAAGCCACCACCAGGAAGCCGGCGATGACAATGTGCACGGGATTGAGCTTGGCCGAATCCGTGTCGAAATCGCTCTTGCGGCGCAAGCCCGTGAACGACCACACGACGGCGCGCAGCGAATACAGGAACGACGCTTTTTCAGGCTGCTTGGATTCGCCCATGCCACTCTCCTATTGGACGGCCGGCGTCTGAGCCTGGCTCAGACCGGCAATCTCGAAAAACGTGTACGACAGCGTGATGGTTTTGACCTCTTTCGGCAGGGCCGGATCGAGGAAGAACACCACCGGCATCTGCCGCGCTTCCTTGGCCTTCAGGGTCTGCTGCTTGAAGCAGAAGCATTCGACCTTCTTGAAATGCGGCGTGGCGCTCTGCGGCGCGTAGCTGGGGATCGCTTGCGCGTTGACGACGCGGTTTTGCGTGTTGACCACTTCATACATGACGGTCACCAGTTCGCCCGGATGCACCTGCATGCTCGACACGGTCGGGCGGAAGCGCCATGGCCCCTGCGCATTGCCGTCGAACTCGACGGTGATGCTGCGCGTCGTGTCGACCTGCGTATTGTTGTCGTAAGCCACCGTGCCATCTTTTTGCGTCAGCACGTTGATGCCCATCACTTCGCAAATCTGCTTGTAGACGGGAATCAGGGCATAGCCAAAACCGAACATCAGCACGGCAATGACAAGCAGCTTGCCCAGCATCTTGCGGTTCAGGCCGCGTGTTTCCTGTTGATGGGGCGTCGTCACGTCAGAGCCACATGCGCTTGACGAACACGGACAGGAAGAAGAAGGCCGCCAGGCCCCCCAGTATCAGTCCGGTACGCAGGTTGTTCGGTTTTTTACGCTCAGTTTTCACTTCGGTCATGACAGGCACTTTATTCAAGACGGGCCGCGCAACACGCCGGCCCGGAATACCTTATTTCACGGTCGGCGGCGTTTCAAACGTGTGGAAAGGCGCCGGGCTCGGCACGGTCCATTCCAGGCCTTCCGCGCCTTCCCATGGTTTCGCTGGCGCAGCCTTGCCGCCGCGGATAGTCGGCAAGACCACGAAGAACAGGAAGTACACCTGCATCAGGCCGAAACCGAAGCCGCCGATCGAGGCGATCATGTTGAAGTCCGTGAACTGCGCCGGATAGTCGGCGTAGCGGCGCGGCATGCCGGCCAGGCCCAGGAAGTGCATCGGGAAGAAGGTCACGTTGAACGTGATCAGGGACAGCCAGAAGTGGATCTTGCCGCGCGTTTCGTTGTACATATGGCCCGTCCATTTCGGCGACCAGTAGTAGAAGCCGGCGAACAGGGCAAACAGCGAACCGGCCACCAGCACGTAGTGGAAATGCGCCACCACATAATAGGTATCCTGCAGCTGGATGTCGATCGGCGTGACAGCCAGGATCAGGCCCGTGAAGCCGCCCATGGTAAACACGAAGATGAAACCGACCGAGAACAGCATCGGCGTCTCGAACGTCATCGAGCCCTTCCACATCGTGGCGATCCAGTTGAACACTTTCACGCCCGTCGGCACGGCGATCAGCATGGTCGCGTACATGAAGAACAGCTGGCTCGTCACCGGCATGCCGGTGGTAAACATATGGTGCGCCCAAACGATGAAGGACAGGATCGCGATCGAGGCTGTGGCATACACCATCGACGCGTAGCCGAACAAGGGCTTGCGGGCAAACGCGGGCAGTATCTGCGAGACGATGCCGAAGGCCGGCAGAATCATGATGTAGACCTCTGGGTGGCCGAAGAACCAGAAGATGTGCTGGTACATGACGGGGTCGCCGCCGCCTGCCGCATTAAAGAACGAGGTGCCGAAATGGCGGTCCGTCAGCGTCATGGTAATGGCGCCGGCCAGCACGGGCATGACGGCGATCAGCAGATAGGCGGTAATGAGCCAGGTCCAGCAGAACATTGGCATTTTCATCAGGGTCATGCCCGGCGCGCGCATGTTCAGGATGGTAACGATGATGTTGATCGAGCCCATGATGGACGAGGCGCCCATCAGGTGCATGGCGAAAATGGCCATGTCCATGCCAGGGCCCATCTGCGTCGACAGCGGCGCATACAGGGTCCAGCCGGCAGCCGTGGCGCCGCCCGGCACGAGGAAGGACGTGGCCAGCAGCAGCGCGGCCGGCGGCAGCAGCCAGAACGAGAAGTTGTTCATGCGGGCAAACGCCATGTCGGACGCGCCCACTTGCAGCGGGATCATCCAGTTGGCGTAGCCGACGAAGGCCGGCATGATGGCGCCAAACACCATCACCAGGCCGTGCATGGTGGTCAGCTGGTTGAAGAATTCTGGGTGGAAGAATTGCAGGCCTGGGTGAAACAGTTCCGTACGGATCATCAGGGCCAGCACGCCGCCCGACAGCAGCATGATGAACGAGAACCACAGGTACAGGGTACCGATATCCTTGTGGTTGGTGGCAAACAGCCAGCGGCGGTAGCCGGTGGGGTGGTCGTGGGCATGGTCGTGATCGTGACCGGCGTGGTCCAAGGTGCTCGTGCTAGTACTCATATGCGGCTCCTAATTACTTGCGTGCAGCCACGATTTCGGCTGGTTGAACGATGTTCTCTGCGGCCTTGTTCGACCAGGTATTGCGCGTGTAAGTGATCACTGCGGCAATTTCCGTGTCGGACAGCTGTTTCCAGGCTGGCATTTCAGCGGGATACTTGCCGCTCTTTTGCCCGTTCAGCAAGACGTGGATCTGATCCGCTTTCGGACCGTTCACCACCGCCGAGCCGTCCAGTGGCGCAAACGCACCGGGCACGCCCTTGCCTGTCGCCTGGTGGCAGACCACGCAGTTGGCCGCATACACTTTCTCGCCCTTGACTTTCAATTCGTCGATGGTCCACACCTTGCTAGGATCATCAGCCAATGCCGCCATTTCCTTTTGTTTTACATCAACCCAAGCCTTGTAGTCATCGGCTGATACGACCTTGACGACGATGGGCATGAACGCGTGTTCCTTGCCGCACAGCTCGGCGCAATTGCCGCGGAAGGTGCCGATATGGTCAGACTTGAACCAGGTGTCGCGCACGAAACCGGGAATCGCATCCTGCTTGACGCCAAAGGCTGGCACGGACCAGGCGTGAATGACGTCGTTGGCCGTCAGCACCACGCGGATTTTCTTGTTGACCGGCACGACGACTTCGTTATCGACTTCGATCAGGTAGTTTTCGCCGCGTTTTTCCGTCGGTGGCGCGCCTGGCGCACCCACTTGCGAGCGCGGCGTGGCCAGGTTGGAGAGAAAGGAAATGCCTTCGCCCTCGCCTTTCAGGTAGTCATAGCCCCATTTCCACTGCATGCCAGTGGCCTTGATGGTGATGTCGGCGTTCGACGTATCCTTCATGCCGACGACGGTGCGCGTGGCAGGCAGGGCCATGCCGATGACGATCAGGAAAGGCACGACGGTCCAGGCGATCTCGACGGTGGTGCTTTCGTGGAAAGTGGCCGGTTTGTGGCCCAGGGACTTGCGGTGCTTGAAGATGGAATAAAACATGACGCCGAACACGGCCACGAAGATCACCAGGCAGATGATCATCATCAGGGTGTGCAAATCGTAGATTTCATGGGCGATCTGTGTCGCCGGCGGTTGCAGATTCATTTCGAACGGCACGGGACCGCCGGTGCCGGGATAGGTGCCGGCAGCCGGTGCCGCCGTGGCCCATCGCCCGATGCCAAACGCTGTCAAAGACAGCCCGAGCAGCAACGATTGAAGTCGCTTTGCATGTGTCATGTTTTCCCCAACCACCCAAAAAATAATGATATTTTAAACGGCTGCGGACTTCTCCGTACTGGACCGCTGCCGCTCCTCCATGAAAGCAACACGGCCAGAATGCGGCCATGTGCGTCAAGCACCAGCGAATTCCATGCTGGCTGCCGCAGCAAAAACGGCGGCGCGCAACCATGCTGGAACCCTGTTTTTCTTCCCCACATCGAAATGGCCTCGTGTGGAAGATGGTTACTATACTAATGCAGTAACTTCGAATTCGTCTCGCTTTGTTTTTTTTATTTTGTATGCAGCCCTTGTTTTTTCTACTTAACAAGCTGACAAACAATCAACGATTATAATCAAGTAAACTTGAATCCATCAAGCAATAATCGGCTTTGTGCGCGCCCTTCTCCCGGCCGCCGCGCGCTTTGCAACGCTTGCTGCAACATTAACGCGCGGATGCCGACCAAGTGTCGGTTTCTTTACGCTTTTATTTGGGTTTGCGCGGCAAGTCGAATCGAATGATGGCTTCCCCGTTGCGCGTCACGCGCGGTGCGGGACGGAAGGCGTGGCCATAGATCACCTCGAAACTCAGGCCCAGCTTGCCGTCGGGGCGGCGTGTTTTTTCCAGCGCGGCCAGCATGCGCTGCCAGGCCGTCTTGCCCATCAGGCCGCGCCGGCGCGTGGTCAGCGGGTTGCCGCCAAAGGCACGCACGTCCGCCAGCAGTTTTTCCGCCGTGTCGTAGGTCACCGTGATGATCTCCATATCCAGCACGGGCGTGGAAAAACCCGTCTCGACGAGCATGTCGCCAAAGTCGTGCATGTCGACAAAGGGCAAGGCGTGCGGATACAAGTCCGCCTCGGCAAAGGCGTCGCGCACTTCGCGGAAGGTGTCGGGACCGAAACAGGAAAACATCAGCAAGCCGTCTAGGCGCAGCGCGCGCCGCCATTCGGCAAACACGCGGTCGGGCTGGGCATGCCAGTGCAGCGCCAGGTTGGACCACACGAGGTCGATGCTGCCCTGCGCCAGCGGCAAGTCGCCGAGGTCGCCGCACAGCAAATCCACGCCCGCCTTGGCCGGCAAGAGTTTGCTGAGGAACTGGTTCAGACTGGCCAGTTTCGACGCGGGCGCGCGCGCCGCCTGCATCATCGCTTGCGCTGCATCGAGACCGATAATCTGCGCGGCGGGATAATCCTTTTGCAGCTGCGCCAGGTCCGCACCCGGACCGCAGCCGGCGTCAAGCACGCGGTGCGGCGTGATTTTCACCAGCTCCAGGCGCTCGTGCATGCGTGCCGACACTTCGCGGCGCAGGAAGTCCGATGGCGCAACGCGCGCCGGACGGGAAAAGAAATCGCGTACTTGCACCGCATCGATGGGCGCACTCATTTTGGGCGGACTGGTGGGAACTGGCATGTTGAATCGGGTGAGGTGAGATAATGTCGGCAGTGTACATGGAACGACGCCATCGCGATGCGAACCGCCAGCCGGCACCGCCTTGATGCCGCGTGGCAGGCGCTGCGCCAGTGGCTGGGCGCCACGGTGTTGCCGGCCCAGTGCGCGCTGTGCGGCATCGGCTGCCCGCAAGTGCTGTGCCCGCCCTGCCGCGCGCAGTATCTGGGGCAACTGCGCCACCGCTGCCGCCAGTGCGCCAATCCGCTCGACGATGTGGCAACACTGTGCGGACGCTGTTTGCGCCAGCGGCCCGCGTATGACGCCACGATCACGGCGTTCGATTATGCGGCGCCCGTCGACCAGTTGCTGCTGCAGCTGAAATTCGGCGCGCGCCTGGCGCTTGCGCCCCTGTTGGCAGAACTGCTGCACGTTGCCATTCAGCAACAACCAGAGTGGGAAGCGCCGCATCTGCTGTGCCCAGTGCCTCTTGGCCCGGCCCGGCTGGCCGAGCGGGGTTTTAACCAGGCGCTGGAAATTGCCCGTCCGCTGGCGCGCCTGCTGGACGTAGCTTTACAGCCCCGCCTGGCGCTGCGGGTACGCGAAACCCGGGCGCAAAGCGGCGTGGCGCCGCAGGAACGGCAAGCCAACCTGGCGCACGCGTTCGCCATCGCGCCCGAACACGCGCCGCTATTGCAAGGGTGTCATGTCGGCATCGTCGACGACGTGATGAGCAGCGGCCATACCGTCAACGCCCTGGCCGCCGCCTGCAAGAGCGAAGGCGCGGCCAGGGTCAGCATATTGGTGGTGGCGCGCACGCCGCCACGCTAGCATCACTTATATAAGGAGAGCATTTTGTTTCACGTTGTTTTGGTAGAACCTGAAATCCCGCCCAATACGGGTAACGTCATCCGCCTGTGCGCGAATACGGGTGCGCAGCTGCACCTGGTCGAACCGCTGGGCTTTCCGCTCGACGATGCCAAGATGAAGCGCGCCGGCCTCGATTACCACGATTACGCCAACATGAAGGTGCACAAGAATTGGGAAGCGTTCCTGGCCGACACCCAGCCCGACCCATCCCGCATGTTCGCCATGACGACGCGCGGCTCGCGCCCGTTCGGCGACGTGGCCTTCCTGCCGGGCGACGTGTTCGTGTTCGGCTCGGAAACAAAAGGCCTGGACCCGGCCCTGCGCGACGGCTTTCCCGCCGAGCAACGCATCCGCCTGCCGATGCGCCCGGACAACCGCAGTTTGAATTTATCGAATACGGTGGCCGTCGTCGTGTATGAAGCGTGGCGCCAGCATGGCTACCAGGGCGGCGCGTAGGTCGGATTAGGCCCAAGGGGCCGTAATCCGACAACATTGTTGGCGTTAGTGGTGTTGTCGGATTACGCGGGGCTTTACCCCGCTAATCCGACCTACCCGTTTGCATACGGCGATCAGCGCAGCGCCAGCTGCGCGTCAACGCGCGTATCCACATCCAGCATCACCAGCTGCGTACGCAGGTCGCGCGTGGCGGCCAGCTTGCCGTTCACGTACAGATTCGTCCTGACGCCATACACGCCTTGCGATACGCCTTCTGGAAAGGTCAGCTGGAACGAGTTTTCAAAGCGCCCGCCCGATTTGTTGTTGCTGGCCAGGGCTTTCGAGCCGGACTTGAATGGCTGGCCTTGCGGATCGAGCACCACCAGCTCTTCGCGCACGTCGTTGACGCTCTGCGCGCTGCCATTGACCAGTTCCACCACCGAATTCACCTTGAACGGCTGGCCGCGCTTGACGGTCGAGGCGCTCAGCTGCGGCGTGTACGACACCACTTGCGGCTCGCGCGGCAGCGCGCCGCGTGTGCGGATGTAGTCGCGGTCCGCCTGCGCCGCCGTCTTGGTCTGGCGCGAATTGACATTGATGGCCAGGCAGCCAGCCGCCGCCAGGCCGCCGCCGATGGCCGCACCTTTCAGCGCGCCATTCTTGCCGCCCGCCAGCGCACCCAGCAATGCCCCCACGGCCGCGCCGGCAGCGGCCGACGTGCCCACGCTGCACGGGTCTTCATCCGTGGCCGCCTGGGCGCCACCTTGCGGATAGGAACTGTCCTGGCGCACGCCGTTCGGGTTCATCGGCGCCGTGGCGCAGCCGGCCAGCATGGCCGCGATGGTCAGCGCAGCGGCGGCGCGCAAGGTGGTGTGGTTCAGCATGGTGGCTCCCAGATAGCTAATTGATCGTTGTTTCCGTCTGCAGCACTTGCCGTTCGCGCTCGCGGATGCGGCGCGACAGATTGTCGATGCGCGCATTGCCCGGATCGACGCGGCGCGCGCTTTCCAGGTAGGTCTTGGCCGCATCGAACTTACCTTCCAGCAAAGAACGCTCGGCATCGCGCAAGAACGATTGCGCCATCTCGTTGCGCATGGCCGCGCCGCTATCGACGGGCGACGTTTCCAGCGGACGACGTTCGGCCACCGCTGAACGTTCGACCGCGCGCACGGGCGCCGGTTCCTGCTGTGCCGGCGCCGGCACAGCAGCCGGGGTTGAAACGGGCGCAGGCGCGGGCGCCGCAGTTGCCGACAGCGCCTGCACGTCAGCCTTCAGCTGAGACAATTCCACCGCTTCGCGGTCGATCGCTTCCAGCCTGGCGATGCCATTGCGTGCCGCCACCGCATCCTTGCCATCGAACGCCTGGCGCACGCCCACCAGCACGGACGCGGCTGCCGCCTGCTGGCGCGCCAGCTGCTTGCGCAAGGAATCCACGCTCGATGCGCCTGCGCAATCGATGTCGAGCCCGGCAATGCCCTTGGCGGCGCTTTGTAATTGATGGCCATCGATCGCGCGCTCGATGGCGCGCACGCTGCGCTGGCAACCGCTGGACGCGGCACCGGCCTTGCCGATGGCCGCCTGCAAATCGTCGGCCTTGGCGCTGGACTTGCCCGTACACACATTCTTCGCCGTCGCCAGCTTCTGGCGGGCGCCGTCCAGGCTGCCATTCGCTACCAGTTTCAAGCCGCTATCGATGGCGTCATTGCACGCCGATTCATTCTTGCCGCCCGGCTTGCCATTCATGTAGACGATCACGGCCGCCAGCACGGCGATGCCGCCCAGCCAGCGCAGCCACTTGCGCGGCGGTGGCGACACGGGTGGCACCGATGGCGGCACGGGCGCGGGCTTGGGCACGGCTTGCGGCTGGGCCGGCTTCGGCGGCGCTGGCGGTGGAACGACAGCCGGTTTCGGCACCGCTTTCGGCGCAGGCGCAGGCGGCGGCTTGGGCGCTACTGGCGGCGGCACTGGCACAGGCAGCGGCGGCGGCACGGCCGCAGCCGGCTGGGTAGCACCAGCCACCACGTGACCGCAATACGGGCAATGGCTGACAACGGTCCACAGACCCGTCTTGCATTTGTTGCAAATATCCAAAACTAATCCTTCATTCCAACGTCATTCCAGCGTTCACAGTGGCGGCGGCATCAACGGTGGCGGCGCGCTGAGGAACAAGGGCGCCAGTTCGGGGAACTGGGCCAGGTCGGCCCAGGCCGGCAAGCCGGCGCGCCACACCTTGGTGGTGCCTGGTGCGACCTGTCCCGCCTGTACGTATTGCACGATCTGCTGGGCCGTGAACGGTCCCTGCTGCTGGCCATTAATACCCAGGAAATACTGGTATTCCACCAGCGGCGGCGGCATGCCGCCCAGCGGTGGCGGCGCCATGCCGAACACGGCTGCCGCCGGGGCAGCGGCCGCGCCGGCCGGGCGCAGCAATTGTTCGAGGCGCCCCGCTTCCAGCATTTCCGCCTTGATCGCATATTTCAAACGGGGCTGGCCGTCCGCTTCCGGCTCGCGCACTTCCCAGTCGTAGGCATCGCTGTCGGAGTCGCCGATGACGTTCGCCCACTCCTTCAGGCGGCCCAGCAGGGTTTGCACCGTGCGGTCGAGCTCATCGCTGGCCATGCCCTTGCGGCGCGCCGATTCGCGCAGGCGCGCGCCCACTTCGGCGGAAATGGCGCTGCCAAAACCGACGTACGGCAGTTGCGAACCATCGGCCTGCGCCACCAGCTTGGGCGCATACACGGTGCGTTCATAGTATTTTGCCAGCGCCGCCATGGCGGCAGTCTGCACGGCGTCAAGCGCCGTCAATTTTTCTTCGATGCGCAGGGCGATATTTTTCTCGTACGAAGCAGGCATGCCGTTCTGGCGGATGGCCCGCTCGTTGCCGATGCGGCGCAAGTCGCCCGGTTCGACGGCAAACTGGTACTGGCCAGGCGGCACGACCCGGCCCGTGTGGCGCGTCAGCACGCCCAGCATGATCGCTTGCAGGAATTCGCCGAAGTCTTCCGCCAGGCGCTTCATCTCGTCCGTGTTCGGCGCGATCGGGTGCGTAAATTGCGTCGGATCGATATGCGTGTGGGTCGGCGCCTTGTCGTTGTCGCCTTCCTTGCGGTAACTGGTGCGCCAGCCTTCCAGGCCCCGCAGCACCGTCATCGGCACGCCGGCCAGTTCGCAATAGCAGACGGCGCGCCCGCGGATGCCCGTTTCGACGATTTCCAGCTGGCTCACCGTGATGCCCACCTGGGTCGGCACGCACGATTCGAGCTCGGCACCGAATTTGGCCTTGAAGGCGGCCGCATTGGCCACGCCGATCACGCACTTGAACTGGTCCGACACGACCGTGAAGTCGCCCGCCATATTGGCGTCGATCCACGGCATCGAGCAGGCCAGCAGCTTGCGGAAGCGGTCCAGGCGTTCGGACACATCCATCTGTTCCAGCGCCTCGAACAGCGGGTCGGGCGTGCTTGTCGCGCCTTCCACCAGGCTCGTCGTGGCGATCATGTTCTCGGCCATGCGCGTGACTTTGGCCAGGATCAAGCCCCGTTGCGCCGGTTCGCCCAGCATGGGGAACAGCGCTTTCGAGCCGCCCATGTCCTTGAACGCTTCATCGGCCCACTGGCGCAAGGTGGCCGCCGACGGCAGCGCGATGTCTTTTTCCGTGACGGGAATGACGATCAGGGTCGCGTGTTCCTTGTCCAGGTCCTTTTGCAGAATCGTATTCGCCGTTTTGAGTTCCGCCAGCATGGCCAGCACGCCTTCGCGGCCCGTTTGCAGCTCGCCCACCAGGCCATTCCACTGCGCGCGGCCTTGCGCGTCGACGCCGACCCGGTTGCCCAGCCAGCGCGACAGTTCGCCCAGCAGGATGACGGACTCGTCCGCCGCCTTGGCGCGCAGATGGAATTTCAGGGCATTCGCCATTTCCGTGCGCAAGTGATCCATCACCACGCCCGCCTGCTTTTCACCATTGCTGAGGAAACCGAAGGTGCTGCGCGTCTGCTCCAGATTGTTCAGCAGGCGCTCGTATTCGCGCGAACGCACGGCTTCCTTGATTTCGCGGTAGCGCTCGGCATTGTTGCCGATCTGCGCCGTCAGTCCGCTGCCCGGCGCCTCGATGCGGTCCTTGATCTGTTCCACCAGCGACAGCACGTATTCGAGGCCGCCGAATTCCTTGTTGTCCAGGTAGCCATACAGCTGGTCGCGCACGACTTTCTTGACGTCTTCCAGCACTTCGCGGCGGCGCTTGCTGATGCGGTCTTCCGTCGTATCGGCCGTGGAATCCTGGTCGCGCACGGCGTCGCGTTCCAGGTGCTTCATGGCGTCGCGCACCTGCGCCGGCCATTCGCTGCGGTCAAAGCCCGTGCGGATATCGTTGATGCGCGTGTTGACCCGGTTTTCCACGCCGGCCAGCAAGTGGCCGTGGCGGTCTTCCAGCAATTCGTCAACGACGCGGAAATCGATGAAGTCGCCGCTCGAGCGCTTCAGTTCGATGCTCTTGTCGGAAAACTCGGGGAAATCGCTGAACGGCGTGCCCTTCAGGAACATATTGGCAGCGAGGAAGTTATCGCGCTGCGT
Organism: Janthinobacterium sp. HH104; assembly: GCF_001758715.1. Lineage (NCBI taxonomy): Bacteria > Pseudomonadati > Pseudomonadota > Betaproteobacteria > Burkholderiales > Oxalobacteraceae > Janthinobacterium > Janthinobacterium sp. HH104. Next base: position 109,940 of record NZ_LRIB01000058.1, read on the forward strand.
ATCCGTAGCCCGGTTGGCGCCCGCATCCGTGCCGCCCACGCCAAAGAACGCTTGCAGCATGGCGCCGGCCCAGCGGTGAGCCCGCTCGTCGCGCGCCGCTTCCTGGCGCGTGTCGAGCACGGCCATGCCGAACGAGGAAAAGCGCTTCGAGAAATACAGCCGCATGTCGCCGAAACGGTCTTGCGGCACGGGCGCGTTGTACAGCGAGTTCTTGTGCTGCGCCTGGTTGACGGCGATCGAACGCTTGGCGCGCGCGAAGTCGGCCGAGGCGAAATCCTCGAACAGCGAATCGGCCACCATGTGGTAGACGTCGCTCACATCCTTGGTGTGCTGCTGGGCCAGATTGCCCGAGTCGATCAGGTAGACCTCGCTGTACGGCTCACGCGTCAGTTCCGGGCGGTCGTACGCATCCCAGCGGCCCACGTAGCCCTTGTTGCCCATCATGGCCGATTCCAGTTCCATCAGCGCGGCATAGCCATTGGCCTCGACCCGGTCCTTGTTGGCCTTGGTGTAGCCGGTCGGCAAGAACAGCATCAGCTCCACGTCGGCCGCGCCCACTTCGCTGCGCGCCAGCCAGCGCGCCAGCAAGCCCATGTCGAGGAAGGAACCAGAACCCGTGCCGCCCGCCACGGAGCCGACGATGACGATACGGAAACGGTTCGTTTCCATGCGCAAGCCCAGCTCGGCCAGCTGGCGCTCGTGCGACAGGCCCGCCTTCAGCGCTTTCAACTTCAAGCGGATCTTGTCGCGGATCTTCGCGTATTTGTCGAAGAAATACAGGCGCGACACGGCGCGGATCTGGCCGGCGCCACTGCTCATGTCGAAACGCAATTCGCGGATGCGCTGCGGCGTCAGCGGCAGCCACTCCTTGATGTGCGGATACTTTTCCAGGGAATCTTCATCACGGCTGTACTTGTCCATGTCGAACGATTCGACCACCTTGTCATCATCCGTGAACTTCACCTGGTCGAACTGCAAGTCCTTCGCCTGCGACTCGCCGCTTTCGATCACGGCGCCATTGTCGAGGTCGAAATGGATGAATTGCGCGATGGGAAAGTCGGCCAATCCTTCGATGCGCGTGCGGTTGCCCGCGCCGCCCCACAGGGTGTTGAGGACGCGCCGGCGCACGCGCATCAGCACCTGCATGCCCGTGCCGCCGATGCCGATGAACAGGGTCGGGCGCAGTTCGATGATCTTGTCCTGCTTGCGCTCGCTGGCGCCGCCGGTGATGGTTTGGTTCAGGTTCTCTGCCATGGTGATTCCTTGGATAAAACGTGTTACGGCGTGCTTAGCGGCGGCTGGAAGTAAAGGTCAACAGTAACGCAACCAGGCCCACCAGCACCAGCGGTCCCATGAACAGTGGCGCGAGGAATTTATGCGCGTTCACGGCCGCCAGCACGACGCCGGTCGCCAGGCTGGCCAGGAAGATGAACAGCCACCAGCCCGAGGCATTGGCCTTGTTCGGCGGCACGCGCTTGGCGACCAGGCCATTCGCATAGGCATTCTTGGCAAAGAAAAAGGCGATGAACAGCAGCAACAGCACGACGCCGCCGATCAGCGTGTCGCGCGACGAGGTGTCGGTCGTGCTGGCAGGATCGAGCGCGGGCGCCGGCTCGATGGTGGCCGTGGTGGCGGCAGCGCCGGCAGCCGGTGCGTCGGCGGCAGGCGGCGCGGACGCCGGAACTGGCAAAGTAAAACCTGCGTTGTCTTTGGGAGTGTCTTGCGCCATGGTATGCCTCTGGTGGATTTGACTAGTTTAAAAAGGAATCTGTGTTCAGGCCAGGCTCAGGGTATGGCCTTCGGCCACGCGCACGACGGCCGGCTTGCCCAGGCCCCGCTTGAGTTCGCCGATATCTCGGCCGTCATCATCGCGGATCTGCACGCTCTTGAAAGGTTTCAACAGCACTTGCCGCTGCACGCCATCGGCCATCACCTTGTAGCGCGTGGCGCGCGTGCCAAGCAAACCCAGCGCCAGCAAGCCCAGCACAAGCGCGAGGACGCCGCCCAGTATTACCAGCACGGGCAGCAGCGGATACTGTATGCGCACCAGCAGCGGTATCGTTGCCTGCGACGCGCGCACGCTGTCGGGCGGCGTAAACATATCCGAGATCGGGTCGCCAGGGAACAGTTCCTGCAAATCCTTGCCAAAGCTGGACGCCAGCGCCAGCCGCTGTTCCGACAGGCCCACTTGCGCCTGCATGGGCAGCATCACCTGCTTGCCCATGGCGGCGATCGCCTGCCCCGACCACGGCGATGGAATCTGCGCCATCGGCAGCGCGAACTGTACCTGCACGGACTGGCTGGCGCCCGGTTGCAGCTGGCGGATTTGATCTGGCGCAACGTGCAGCGGCGCGTTCTGTCCCGCCAGGTTAGCGTGCACTTTGGCGCTATCGATTACGTACGGGAAAAACATGTTTTGCAGCGACGCCTGCAGCACCACTTGCGGCACCAGGTTCGCCGCATCGACGTCGAGCACGATGGTGCGCCCGTCGCGGCCCAGGCTGGCGTGCACATTGGCGCTGTTCTTGACGGACTGGGGCACGATGCGCACGGCATCCTGGTCCACCGGTTTCAGGCGCGCGGGCGGGCGCGTCAGCACTTGCGACAGCCGCCCTTCGGCCAGGATGCGGGTCAACGCCTCGGACGCGGGCTGGCCATACGCGAGCGCATACACCATCAAGCCTTTGGCGCTGTACAGCTTGCCCTGCACGGGCATGCGCAGCGGAAACACCACCGTCTTGGTGATCGACGGTTCCAAGTGCAGCAGACGGTAAAAGTCGCGGTTGCGCTCGGCCGTCTGGCTGTCGTTGTTCGGGCTATTCTTGTTGTTCGTAAAAATCCACACGATGCCGGAGGCGGACTGGAACGGGCCCGTGATGGTCTTGGTGACGGCTTCCTGGAAATCCGTGTCGGCCAGCGCGCCACCGGCGCTCTTGCGCGCCAGACCGAGATTGGCCAGCTGGCCAGCCACGCCGGCGCCGCCCTGCCCCTGGCCGATCAGTGCGGGCGACACATTGCTGCCGCTGCTCTGGCTGAAGGCCAGCGTATAAACTTTATCGGACGGGTTCGTGGCGGCCTGCGCCACAGCGCCCACGAGGGCTTTCAGCTGCGACTGTTCATCCGTGTAGAACGGCTCCATCCAGCCCGAGTTTTGCACGAGAAACGCTTGCTGGATGCCGGCCGCCTGCACGCTGGCGGTGGCGAAAAAGGCGGCGCAGGCCGCGATCAGGACGCGCGCTTTCATGCCTGCAAGGCCCAGCCATCGATGCGCGACAGCAGCGGGTGGTACGCCCACAGCATGCCTTCATGGACAAACAGGCGCACACGCCACGGCTCGCTGACGGCAAACGTGTGAAACACGGTTTCGCGCAACTCGTCGTCCTGCACCAGCTGGGCCGCCAGGCGCTCGTTCGAGCGCAGCACGCTCGACAGGCCGGCACTGGTGGCAAACTTGACGCCAAAGACGCTGTTGCCAACGCTCGATTCCAGCAGCGGCATGACGGCCTGGTTCTTGCCGCCATCGTCGCCGTGTTCCGGCTCTTCCCACGGCGCCGTTTTCAGCTTGGTGGCGAAGCGGTAATTGAAGCTGCCCGAACACAGACGCGGCGCCAGCGCATCGGCCCGTTCGGCCTGCGCGCCCAGTTTCACGTAGACATAGGTGCCACGGCTACGCTCGAAGCACAGCTGCCACAGGCCGCCGTCGCGCGACACGTAGGGGCTGCCGAATTCGAAATGCGGCACCAGCCCTTCGGGCCACGGGGTGAACGACGCGGCCACGTTGCCGTCCGGCTGCAACTGCAAGCGCAGCTGGCCGTTGGCGCACGGCCACACGGCCATGCGGTTGTAGGCGACGGGCGCGCTGACGCTACCCAGGTCGACCATGCCGTCGAGCAGCACGTCGCTGCCCGGCTTTTGCGCGGCGTCAAGGTTGACGAAGCGGATGCGGCCATCGTCGTCGCGCAGCGGTGCCCACAGCCGGTTCTGGAACCAGACGGGGCTGGCGATGCACGGCGCGCCGCCCACGTGCTCGACCACGTAGGTCAGCGATGGCACGTCGGGACGGATGCAGGCGAGGCCGTGGCTGGTCGGCAAGACCAGCACGCTATTGAATTCCGGCACCAGCTCGGCGCGCCAGGCGCCGTGGGCCAAGTCCGATTCGGCCAGCAGGCTGCCATAATCGGGGTCCAGCGCCAGCCAGCGTTTCGAAGCGGGCAGCCACGCGTGCAAGACGGCCTTGCGCGGGTCGAGCGCCAGCAGCGCGGGCGCGCTGGTGCCGAACTGGGCGGAAAAGAATTCATATTCGCCGGGCGGCGGCATGGGCAGCGAGGCATCGGCTTGCGCATGCTCTTCGCGCGCGCGCTGGTCGGCCAGTTTCAGCGGCACGCTGGCCTGGCGCAAGCCGGCCGGGCCAGCCGGCGGCACGTCGCTGACGGGGTGTGCGCCATAGGGCGGCACCCACGGCGGGGTAATAGAAGTGTCGGGCGGCGCTTGCAAGGCCGCGCCAGAAACGGGGTCGAACGAGAATTCGGGCGGAAACTGGCGCACGGGCGCGTCGGCGGCCGCGGGCAGGCGCCGCGCCAGCATCAGCTTGCCGATATCGGCATGGCTCACCAAGGGCGAGACGTTCTGGCCGTCCGCGCTGCGCTGCATGCTCCACGCGCCGTCGTCATCGACGTACCAGGCGCCGGAGGGCAGTGGCCAATCCCCAGAAGTTTTATGATCCATTTATTTTCTATGACAAGCAATGCATATCAGACGGTGTAACGTGCTGGGGCGGTCGAAACGAAGTCGCAGCCCTGGCAGTTCTCATAGTAACGTCTTTTTATCTGTATGGAAACATTGACGAGCTTCCTCAGCCCTGCTGCGCCCGCACTTTCGTCAACAGCTTGGTGGTCGAGCGGTCGTGCTCGAAATCGATGGCCACGGCCTGGCCGCCATACGCGAGCACGGCCTTGCCTTCCGGAATGGCCGCCATGTCGTAGTCGCCGCCCTTGGCATAGATTTCCGGTTCGATGTCCTGCACCACTTCCAGGGCGCTGTCTTCCGAGAATGGCACGACCAGGCTCACCGATTCCAGCGCGGCCAGCACGGCCATGCGGTCTTCGCAGTTGTTCAGGGGACGGTCGTCGCCTTTGCCCAGACGTTTCACTGAAGCATCAGTATTCACGGCAACGATCAGCGAAGCGCCCAGCGCGCGCGCCTGCGCCAGATAGGTCACGTGGCCGCGGTGCAAAATGTCGAACACGCCGTTCGTCACCACCACCGGTTTCGGCAGGGCCGCGGCGCGGGCGCGCAGTTCGTCACGGCCGCACAGTTTGTTTTCAAAGTCAGGCATGGATATCTCTTGTTGGGTTAATTTATGGTCACGCTCAGGCGTGGCTATCGCTTTGGATGCCGCCGGCATCGCGGCGCCAGGCATCGATCAAGGCCAGAATCGCCGGTTCCAGGTCCTCTTCGGCGATGCGATCTTGCCGGTTGTAAATCATCAGCGCATACACGCCGGCCAGGCGGCTGACGGGCGGCGACAGCGCATATTCATTGCCGCGCGCCGGTTGCCTGGCGCGCCAGTAATTGATCGCCGCTTCCAGCGCCTGCATCCGCAGTTCCATCGCCCTCTCCCTCCGCCGCCCGGTCCCGCATTATAGGGGGCGATCCGCTACAATACGCCATCGGCGCCACAGTTTCACGTTTGCGCCACCTTTCATTCATTGCAAGTAAGTACTTCCTGTGTTTCAATCAACCTATGACACTGACTGAACTGAAATATATCGTTGCAGTCGCGCGAGCGAAGCACTTCGGCCATGCCGCCGAAGCTTGCTTCGTTGCCCAGCCCACCCTGTCAGTGGCCATCAAAAAACTCGAAGACGAATTGGGCGTGGTCCTGTTCGAACGGGGCGGTGCGGAAATCTCCGTCACGCCGCTGGGCGCGCAGATCATTGCGCAAGCCGAGCGTGTGCTGGAACAGACGGCCGCCATCAAGGAACTCGCCAAGCAAAACAAGGATCCACTGGCCGGCCCCCTGCGCCTGGGCGTGATCTACACGATCGGCCCCTACCTGCTGCCGCCCCTGGTCAAGGCCATGATAGACCAGGTACCGCAGATGCCTTTGATCTTGCAGGAAAACTTCACGGTTCGCTTGCTCGAATTGCTGCGCCAGGGCGAACTGGACGTGGCCATCATGGCCCTGCCCCTGCCCGACCACGGCATGGCGATGCAGGAACTGTATGACGAGCCCTTCGTCGTCGCCATGCCGCGCCAGCATCCGTGGACGGCGCGTGACAAAATCGCCGCGCAGGATTTGAAATCGGAAACCATGCTACTGCTGGGCAATGGCCACTGCTTCCGCGACCAGGTGCTGGAAGTGTGCCCCGAAATGGCGCGTTTTTCATCGCCCGGCAACGGCATGCAGCGCACGTTCGAAGGTTCTTCACTGGAAACCATCCGCCACATGGTGGCCAGCGGCATCGGCCTGACGGTCTTGCCGCGCGCCTCCGTCGCCAATATGCACGCCACAGACGGCATGCTCGAATACCGGCCGTTCGCGGAACCCGTGCCATCGCGCCGGGTGGTGATGCTGTGGCGCAAGAGTTTTACGCGCAAGGCCGCCATCGACGCCCTGTGCGCGGCCATCGCCAGCTGCAACTTGCCTGGCATTACCCCCTTGTGCGAAGACGACGAATAGTACATTTACATACTATTTGCGATAATCGACCTTTCTCTTCAACAAGATCGAGTCTTCCATGAACAAGCTGGCGCTGTATTTCCGCCTGATACGGCTGGACAAGCCTATCGGTACCGTATTGCTGCTGTGGCCTACACTGTGCGCGCTGTGGCTGGCGCAGCAGGGCGTGCCGGACTGGCGGCTGCTGCTCATCTTTACTCTCGGCACTTTCCTGATGCGTTCGGCAGGCTGCGCCATCAACGACTACGCCGACCAGGATATCGACAAATTCGTCAAGCGTACGGCGGAGCGCCCCATCACCAGCGGACGCATCAGCGGCAAGGAAGCGCTGGCCGTGGCCGGCGTACTGACCGTGCTGGCCTTTTGCCTGATCCTGCCCTTGAATGCGCTGACCAAGCAACTGTCCGTGGCCGCCGTCATCATCGCCGGCACCTATCCCTACTTCAAGCGCTTCTTTGCCATTCCGCAAGCGTATCTCGGTATCGCCTTCGGTTTCGGCATTCCCATGGGCTTTGCCGCCATCACGGATTCCGTGCCCGTCGTCGCCTGGCTGCTGCTGCTCGGTAATGTCTTCTGGGCCGTGGCCTACGATACGGAATACGCGATGGTCGACCGCGACGACGATTTAAAAATCGGCATCAAGACGTCGGCCATTACCTTCGGCCGCTACGACGTGGCCATCGTCATGTTCTGCTATGCCGTTTTCCTGCTGCTGTGGCTGGGCTGCGGCTGGTACCTGGGCTTGCGTTATTGGTTCGTCGCGGGCCTGGTAGTTGCGGCCGGCTGCGCCGTTTACCACTACACCTTGATCCGCGCACGCGAGCGTATGCCGTGTTTTGCGGCATTCCGGCATAATAACTGGCTAGGAGCAGCGGTGTTTGCGGGCGTGGTACTGGACTTTGCTTTCCGTTAAGCAATACCCCTGGCGCCGCGGTAGCCCTTGAGGCGGCGCAAGACAAGCCTGGCCGCAGCTGCCTACACTGGTATTTCACTGTGCAGTTTCACTTCCATGAGGTAATACATGAGCTCGATACATACCGGCAAATCCAGCAGCGACAGCATCCTCGCCGACGCCGACAAGGCGCGCGACAAACTGGTCGGCGACCTGAAAACCGTCATCAATGAAGCGGAAGGCTGGCTCGACGGCGCAAAGGATCAGACGGGCGAGAATGTCAAAGCCGTCAAGGACAAGTTCATCGCCACCCTGGAAACGGCCAAGAAAGACTTGATCAAGCTGGAAGAAGACTTACTCGAACGGACCAAGAAGGCGGCCAAGGCCACCGACGAGTACGTGCAGGACAATCCGTGGAAAGCCGTGGGCGCGGGCGCCGTCGTGGGCGTACTGTTTGGCCTGCTGCTTTCCTCGTCACGCCGCTAGTTAGTAACGACGCAGCACCGACGGCATAGGCCGTCTCCTGACGCGAAAGGCAGCATATGGCTATCATGCACCATGTCGCCCAAGTCGCAGCGACCCTCGCCGCCATCGTCCAGACCCGTCTGGCCCTGGCGGCAGTGGAAATGGAAGAAGAGTCGCTGCGCTTCCTGTCCTATCTGGCCCTGGCCATGCTGGCACTGCTGTGCCTGTTCGTCGGCCTGGTATTGATCGTGCTCCTCGTCATCGTATTATTTTGGGACACGCACCGCATCGCCGCCATCGCCATCACGGCCGCCGTCTTCATCGTTGCCGCCATCGCTACACTGCTCGGTGTGCGCGCCAGTTTCCGCAGCAAGCCGAAACTGCTGTCCTTCACACTTTCCGAACTGAACAAAGACCTGGACGAGCTGCAACTGCTGGCCCGCCGGGGATCGGAGCGGCCATGACCACGCATCCCACCAAGTTGTCGCACGTCCATACGGCCGCCAGCCTGGCGCAGCGGCGCGATGCGCTGCTGGCCGAATGCGCGCTGCAGCGCCTGGCCCTCGGCGTGCAAACGCGGCAATTGCTGGAACCTTTGACGGGCGGCAATCTGCGCCACACCCTGGCCACGCGCTTCAAAATTCCCCTGATGATAGGCGGCGCCGTGCTGGGCCTGCTGCTCGTGCGGCCGCGCCGTTTCCTGCCGCTGCTGCGGGCCAGCGGCGCGCTGCTCAAGCACGCGACCACCGCCATGCCCGTCGTGCTGGCGCTGGCGCAGCGTTTCAGCAAGAAAGAAACGCCGGAATAAATTATTTTTTTCGTGGCTGCATCCAAATAGCAAACCCCTGCGTAGTAATGGTATCAACCAGCCGGTTGAGCCAACTACCAGGAGTTTGCCATGCTTGCCACCATCGCCCCACGCCATACCGCCCCTTCCCTCACCGTGCTGTGCGCCGCCCTGCTGATGGCCGCCTGCGCCCCCATGAGCGCGCGCTATTCGCAGGAACAATTGCCCAACGCCGTGAAAGTGCCCGATGGCCACCAGGTTGCCATGCAGACGGTGGGCGTGGGCAAGATCGCCTACGAATGCAAGGCCAAGAAAGACATGACGGGCCATGAATGGGTCTTCGTGGGCCCGGACGCGGCCCTGAACGACCGCGGCGGCATGCAGGTCGGCACGTATGTCGGTCCTCCTGCCACCTGGGCCAACCTCGATGGCTCGAAAGTGACGGCGACGCAAGTGGCCGTGGCGCCGGCCGGCGCCGGCAACATCCCGTATCAACTGGTGAAAGCCAACCCGGCCACGGGCAGCGGCGCCATGCAGGGCGTCAGCTACATCCAGCGCGTGGCCACCAGCGGCGGCGTGGCGCCAAGCAGCCCCTGCGGCATGGAGTCCATCGGCGCCAAGCAATGGGTGCCCTACCAGGCTGACTACATCTTCTGGAAAGCCGTATAAATACCTGGCGTTGACGGTTGGCAAGCTGGTTTCTGGCCTATACTCGGCATTGAAAACTTGCTAACCGTTAAACCTTGACGATTGCCCCAACCTTGCCAGCCCACGCCGCCCCTTACGATTACGATGCCGCCCTGCGCGCCTGCGCCAGGGGCGAGCAGCAGGCATTGCATGGCCTGTACCAGCAGGAAAGCCGCTACCTGCTGGGCGTGGCCCTGCGCATCGTGCGCCAGCGGGCCTTGGCCGAAGACGTGCTGCACGACGCCTTCCTGAATATCTGGCGCCGCGCCGGCAGTTTCGACGCCACGCGCGGCAGCGGCAAGGGCTGGATCTATGTGGTGGTGCGGCACCAGGCGCTGGACGTGGCGCGTGCCCGCGCCCATGAACTGTCAGCCGACGAGGATACCGTGGAAACCCTGCTGCACGAACGCCAAAGCCATGATACGGGCGAGGCCTATGCCGACCAGGCGGACCTGGGCAAGCTGCACGATTGCCTCGGCCACCTGGACGAACCCAAACGCAATAGCATCCTGTACGCCTACGTCGATGGCTGTTCCCATAGCGAAATCGCGCAGCGCCTGCAAGCGCCGCTGGGGACCGTCAAGGCCTGGGTCAAGCGGGGTCTGGCCGCCTTGCGGGAGTGCATGCAATGATCAACAGCGACGAGGAATTGCACAGGCTGGCCAGCGAATACGTGCTGGGAACATTGGCGCTGGCCGAACGGGCGGCAGTGGAACAGCGTTTGCCGCGCGAGCCAGCGTTGCGCGACGCCGTCGACGCCTGGGAACAGCGTCTGCTGCCGTTGACCACGCTGGCGCCGCCCGAAGCACCTTCAGCACAGCTGTGGCCGCGCATCAGCGCCAGCCTGTTCACGCCGAAAGCCGTGCGGCAGGCGGGCGGCTGGCAAGCGTGGTGGAACAGCCTGGCCTTCTGGAGACTGCTGGCCGGCGGCGGCCTGGCCGCGACGGCCGCGCTGGCCGTGCTGGTCACTACGCAATTGCAAGCGCCCAGCGGCCCCGGCTATCTGGTGGTGCTGGTGGCGCCGCAGGATAAATCGCCGGGCTGGATCGTGCAGGCGGGCGGACGGGGCGGCAAGAACCGCGACCTGAGCCTGATCCCGCTGGGCCCAACTGCCGTGCCGCAGCAAAAAGCCCTGCAATTCTGGACCAAGGGCAAGGACTGGGGCGCGCCCGTCTCGCTGGGCCTGGTCAAGCCGGGGCAAAGCCTCAAGTTGACCCTGGATAAGCTGCCGCCGCTGCAGCCCGATCAACTGTTTGAAATCACGCTGGAGCCGCAAACGGGCTCGCCGACAGGCAGGCCGACTGGGCCGATCCTGTATATCGGCCGCGCCGTCAAGGTGATGTAGCGTTTATTTGCCCAGCTCGTCCCCCATTTCGCGCCCGCGCTGCGCGGCCGCCTTGATGCCCTTGACGATGGCGGCTTTCACGCCGCTCTCTTCCATGCTGCTGAGGGCCGCATACGTCGTGCCGCCTTTCGACGTGACCCTCTCGCGCAGCAAGGACACGGGTTCGCTGGAGTTCGCCGCCAGTTGCGCCGCCCCCGTAAACGTGGCAATCGCCAGTTGCGTGCCCTGCTCGGGCGTGAGACCCAGCTCGGCCGCCGCCTGCTGCATCGCTTCGATAAAGTAAAACACATAGGCGGGACCGCTGCCGGACACGGCCGTCACGGGGTCGATCTTCGCTTCGTCGTCGAGCCAGACCGTCTGGCCGACGGCGCGCAGGATGGCGTCCGCCGTCTTTTTCTGTTCTTCGCTCACGCCGCCGCTGGCCACCATGCCCGTGATGCCCATGCCGATCAGGGCCGGCGTGTTCGGCATGCAGCGCACGATGGCGGGGTAGTCGCCGAGCCAGCGCGACAGGTCTTGCGCGCGGATGCCGGCCGCGATCGACAGGATCAATGGCGCACGCTCCCCGTCGAGGAAGGGCAGCAATTGCGCCGCCACCTCGCGCATGCTTTGCGGTTTCACGGCCAGCACGATCACGTCCACGCCGCGCAGCGCGTCACCGGCGGCGGTGGCCGTCGTGACGCCGAATTGCGCCTGCAATTTTTCCAGCGCCGGCGCATGCGGGTCGATCACGTGGATGTTGCCGCCCAGGGTCAATTTACCCGCCAGGCCGGCGATCAGGGCCGCGGCCATGTTGCCGCCGCCTACGAATGCGATATTCAATTCTGTCGTCATGCTTGTTCTCTCTTCATCAGGAATAGTTGCGGGAACCGAAAATGGCGCTGCCCACGCGCACGATGGTGGCGCCCTCGAGCACGGCGGCGCGCAAGTCGGCCGACATGCCCATCGACAAGGTGTCGAGCGCCAGCCCGTCCGCCTTCAATTGTTCGTACAGCGCGCGCAGTTGCGCAAAGGCAGCGCGCTGAAGCGTGAGCTCCGTTTCCGGCTCGGGGATGGCCATCAGGCCGCGCAAACGCAGGCGCGGCAGTCGCGCCACGGCATGCGCCAGTGCCGGCAGTTCGGCTGGCGTCACGCCGCTCTTGCTCGCTTCGCCGCTGATATTGACTTGCAGACAGATATTCAGGTCCGGCAAGCCGGCCGGGCGCTGCTCGGACAGGCGCGTGGCGATCTTTTCCCGTTCCACCGTGTGCACCCAGTCGAAGTGCTCGGCGATGGGGCGCGTCTTGTTGCTCTGGATGGGACCGATGAAATGCCATGCCGGAACGTGCTGCGGCGCAGCTTCCTTCACAAAGGCGATCTTGTCGAGCGCTTCCTGCAGATAGTTTTCGCCGAACGCCGCCTGGCCCGCGCGCATGGCGTCCAGCACGGCGTCCGCGCCGAAGGTTTTCGAGACGGCCAGCAGGGTCACGTCGGCCGGGGCGCGCTGCGCGTCAGCGGCGGCCTGCGCAATACTCTCGCGCACGGCTTGCAAGTTCTGTTCGATTGTGGACATAATCATTTTCTAGTGTATAGGGGCGGCGGCACAGTGCGCCAGCCCATCAATGCAGGCACAGGGATTATAAATGGACATCTCCGAACTACTCGCTTTCTCCGTCAGCAACAAGGCTTCCGACCTGCACCTGTCTTCCGGCCTGCCGCCGATGATACGGGTCAACGGCGACGTGCGCCGCCTGAACGTGCCCCCGCTCGAGCACAAGGAAGTGCACAGCATGATCTACGACATCATGAACGACAGCCAGCGCAAGGCGTATGAAGAAGCGCTGGAATGCGATTTCTCGTTCGAGATTCCCGGCCTGGCCCGCTTCCGCGTCAACGCCTACAACCAGGAAAGGGGCGCCTCGGCCGTGCTGCGCACGATTCCGTCAAAAGTGCTGACCCTGGAAGACCTGAACGCGCCGCGCATCTTCGGCGAACTGGCCATGCGCCCACGGGGCCTCGTGCTGGTGACGGGACCGACCGGTTCCGGCAAGTCGACCACCCTGGCGGCCATGGTGAACCACGTCAACGAGCGCCTGAACCACCATATTTTGACCATCGAAGACCCGATCGAATTCGTGCACGAACCGAAGAAATGCCTGATCAACCAGCGCGAAGTCGGTTCGCACACGCATTCGTTCAGCAACGCGCTGCGCTCGGCCCTGCGCGAAGACCCGGACGTGATTTTAGTAGGTGAATTACGCGACCTGGAAACCATCCGCCTGGCGCTGACGGCGGCCGAAACGGGCCACTTGGTGTTCGGCACCCTGCACACCTCGTCGGCGGCGAAATCGATCGACCGCATCATCGACGTCTTCCCCGCCGAGGAAAAGGAAATGGTGCGCGCCATGCTGTCCGAATCCTTGCAAGCCGTCATTTCGCAAAACCTGCTGAAAACCAGGGATGGCGCGGGCCGCGTGGCCGCGCATGAAATCATGCTGGCCACGCCGGCCGTGCGCAACCTGATCCGCGAAGCGAAAGTGGCGCAAATGTATTCGGCCATCCAGACAGGCAGCAACGTGGGCATGCAGACGCTGGACCAGTGCCTGTCCGACCTGGTGCGGCGCGGCACGATCTCGGCCGAGACGGCCCGCTCGGCCGCCAAGGCCCCTGAAAACTTCCCCGGATAAGCCATGCAGACGACGCACGAACACTATGGCGCCATGCACGCGCTGCTGGCGCAGATGCGCGCACGGGGCGGCTCGGACCTGTTCATCACGGCCGGCTTTCCTCCCGCCATCAAGCTCGACGGCAAACTGACGCCGCTGGCGGGCGGCGCGCTCGACGCGCAGCAGGCGGCCGGCTACGTGCGCGCCGTCATGAACGAACGCCAGGCGGCCGAGTTCGCGTCCAGCCGCGAAGCCAATTTCGCCATCAGCCCGGACGGACTCGGACGTTTCCGCGTGTCCGCCTTCGTGCAGATGGGCCAGGCAGGCATGGTCTTGCGCTTGATCAATACCGCCATCCCCACGCTCGATGGGCTCGGCTTACCGGCCATCCTGCAAGACATCGTCATGAGCAAGCGGGGCCTCGTCATCATGGTGGGCGCCACGGGCTGCGGCAAGTCGACCACCTTGGCGGCCATGGTGGGCCACCGCAACGCGCACAGCCATGGCCACATCATCACCATCGAAGACCCCGTGGAATTCATCCATCCGCACGGCAACTGCATCGTCACCCAGCGCGAAGTGGGCGTCGATACGGACGACTGGGCCACGGCCTTGAAAAACACCCTGCGCCAGGCGCCCGACGTGATCCAGATCGGCGAGATCCGCGACCGTGACACGATGGACCACGCCATCGCGTTTGCCGAGACGGGCCATCTGTGCCTGGCCACCCTGCATGCGAACAATGCCAACCAGGCGCTGGACCGCATCATCAATTTCTTCCCCGAAGAACGGCGCCAGCAGCTGCTGATGGACCTGTCACTGAATTTGAAGGGCATGATTTCGCAGCGCCTGATTCCCAACAAGGAAGGCGGCGGACGCAAGGCGGCGCTGGAAATCCTGCTCAACTCGCCGCTGATGAGCGACCTGATCTTCAAGGGCCAAGTGCACGAGATCAAGGAATTGATGAAAAAATCGCGCGAACACGGTATGCAGACGTTCGACCAGGCCCTGTTCGACCTGCACGAAGCGGGCGCCATCAGCTATGAAGACGCGCTGCGCAATGCGGACTCCGTCAACGACCTGCGCCTGACAATCAAACTCAAGGGCGCAACGGCGCCGGAACCCGCCCCGCAAACGGGCGCCACCAAACTGGGACTCCTCTGACATGACCAGCATCCACGATTTCCAGGCCGAGGCGCTGGACGGCACGCCGGTCGACCTGGCGCAATACAAAGGCAAGGTTTTACTAGTCGTCAACACGGCCAGCGCCTGCGGTTTCACGCCGCAATACCAGGGACTCGAAGCGCTGTACCGCGAATTTCACGACCAAGGGCTGGTCGTGCTGGGTTTTCCCTGCAATCAATTCCGCCAGCAGGAACCGGGGTCGAATGCGGAAATCGGCGCCTTTTGCGAGAAAAACTTCGGCGTCACCTTTCCCCTGTTTGCCAAGGTCGACGTGAATGGCCCGCATACGCATCCCGTATTTGCGCAATTAAAACAGGCAGCGCCCGGCATATTGGGCACGCAATCGATCAAATGGAATTTCACCAAGTTTTTGGTGCGCAAGGATGGCAGCGTATTTCGCCGTTACGCGACGGCCAGCAAACCGGCCAGCCTGGCGGCCGACATCCGGCAATTGCTACAGGAATAGCGATTTGACGGTTTGATTAAAAACAATAATTGCTGAAATCAATCAATCCGCACTTATTTCATGCTTGATATCAATATTGTGTTTCCAATAGCAAATTTCGGTGATAATGTTTGCATAATTATTCGCAGATATCGATCAAAAAACGATGCCAGTCTTTGGGAAAATATTATCTTCATGGATGCGGATGGGAATTTATTCCCGCCTCTTTCTTCCTATTTTCTTCCTGATACTCGCCGTTTCCGCCGTTCGCTATCACGCCCTGCTCGGCACGGAAACGGCGCTGGCCAATGCGCGCTACCAGAGCGATGCGCGGCAACTCGACCTGTTCCTCGCCAATAGCGTGCTGCCGCTGGCCGTGCACGCGGACAGTCACGCGATGCACGACAGCGTGCGCCAGGTGCTGCGCAGCGCCCTGCCGCTGAACCGCAGCCTCGTTTCCGCGCGCTGGGACACGGCTGGCGGGCATGTCGAAGTACTGGCCGACAGCAAGCTGGCCGGCACGCTGGCCACGGTGCCGGCGTGGTTCGCGCGCCTGGCCGGCATCACGGCCATCCGCAGCCGCCTGACGGTGGCGCTGCCGGACGGCGGCGACGGCATCCTCGACCTGCACTACACGCCCGGTCTGCCCCTGGCGCAGGTGTGGCTCAGGGTGCGCGAGCAGGCCGTCCTCAGCAGCATCAATATCGTGCTCGTCTTCGTGCTGCTGGGCTTGATCCTGGCCACCCACCGCAAGCTGCTGGCGCGCTTCGTGCAAGCGACCGACCGCTTCCGCGACGGCAACTTCGCCGTGCGCCTGGTGGCCGGCGCCACGCCCGAAGCGCAAGCCGTGTCGCAGTCGTTCAACGGCATGGCCGGCGATATCGAAGCACTGCTGACCACGCTGAAAACCAGCCAGCGCCAGCTGGGCGAGCAATTGAACGAAACCGTGCACATGCAGCAGGCGCTGCAAAAGCTGTCCTGGCAAAACTACAATGATGTGCTGACGGGTTTGCCCAACCGTGCCGCCCTGGCCGCCCGCTTCGAACAGGAACTGTTCCTCGCGCGCGAACGCCAGCGTCTGCTGGCCGTCTGCCTGTTCGACCTCGACCACTTCCAGGCCATCAACGACCGCTACGGCGCCGAGGCCGGCGATGAAATCCTCAAGCAGGTGGCCGGCCGCCTGCACGGCTTTACGGGCCAGGTCCACTACGCGGCGCGCCTGGGCGGCGATGAATTCGTCTTGCTGCTGTGCGGCCAGGCCAGCATCGCCAGCATCGAACAGAACGTCACGCAGCTGATGGCGGAACTGTGCCGCCCCTATCAGTGCGACCAGCAGGCGCTGCACATGACGGCCAGCGCCGGCATCGCCGTCTACGCGGGCAAGGACTTGAATACGGAAAGCCTGCTGCGCCACGCCGACCACGCCGTCTACCAGGCGAAACTGACGGGGCGCAACCAGTACCATTTCTTCGACACCAATCTCGATGAAGAAGTGCGCACCCACCACAACCAGCGCACGGAAGTGCGCCATGCCCTGATCAATGGCGAACTGCGGCTGTACTACCAGCCGAAGGTGAACATGCGCGCCGGCACGGTGGTGGGCATGGAAGCGCTGCTGCGCTGGCAGCATCCGCGCCGCGGCGTGCTGGCGCCCGCGCAATTCCTGCCGCTGGTGGAACAGACGGATTTGATCATCGACATCGGCGAATGGGTGCTGCGCCAGGCCCTGTGGCAGATGCAGCGCTGGGTGGCCAGTGGCAAGCACTGGGTGGTCAGCGTGAATATCGCGGCACGCCATTTCCAGCAACCGGATTTCGTCTCGCGCCTGGAAACCATCCTCGGCGAATTTCCCGGCGTGCGCGCCAGCATGCTGGAACTGGAAATCCTCGAATCGTCGGCCCTGCACGACATCGAAGACGTGCGCCGCATCATCCGCGCCTGCCAGGCGCTGGGCATCACGTTCGCGCTCGACGATTTCGGCACCGGCTACTCGTCGATGTCATACCTGAAACGCCTGCCGGCCAATATCGTCAAGATCGACCAGAGCTTCGTGCGCAATATGCTCAACGACCGCGACGACCTGCACCTGGTGCGCGCCGTCATCGGCCTGGCCCGCTCCTTTAGCCTGACGGTGATCGCCGAAGGCGTGGAAAGCGTCGAACATGGCGCGCGTTTGATCCAGCTGGGCTGCGACCTGGCGCAAGGCTACGGCATCGCCCGTCCCATGCCGGCCGATGCCGTGCTGGAGTGGGCCGCCAACTTCGTGCCGGCGCCGCAATGGCGCATCGCGCAGTACAGCGAAGTGCCTATGTAGGCGCCAAGGCCGAGTCGATCAGCTCGATCCAGTGCCGCACGGGCGTCTCCGTACCCGACTGCAGGTGGCTCAGGCAGCCGATATTGGCCGACACGATCATCTCCGGCTCGCACGCTTCCAGGTTCGCCACCTTGTTGTCGCGCAGCTGCTGCGACAATTCCGGCTGCAGGATCGAATACGTGCCCGCCGAACCGCAGCACAAATGGCTGTCCGCGCACAGGCGCACGTCGACGCCGACGGCGCGCAAGACCTGCTCCACCTTGCCGCGCACCTGCTGGCCGTGCTGCAGGGTACACGGCGGGTGATACGCCACCCGTTTTCCGATGCGCCCTTTCAGCAGCGCCGCCAGTTCGTTTTCAAACGCCGGCATGATCTCGGACAGATCGCGCGTCAGCGCCGCGATGCGCCGCGCCTTGTCCGCATACTGCACATCATGCGCCAGCAAATGGCCATATTCCTTGACGGTGGCACCGCAGCCGGACGCCGTCATGACGATGGCTTCCGCACTTTCCACATACGGCCACCAGGCGTCGATATTGCGGCGCATGTCGTCCAGCGCCGCGTCCTGGTCATTCAGGTGATGGCGCAAGGCGCCGCAGCAGCCGGCCTTGGGCGCGACGATCAATTGCACGCCCAAGGCGTCGAGCACGCGCGCCGTGGCCGCGTTGATGTTCGGCGACATGGCCGGCTGCACGCAGCCATCGAGCAGCAGCATGCTGCGCGCGTGCTGGCGCGTGGGCCATGCACCGGCGGCAGCGCCCGGGCGCAATTTGTCCTGCAAGTTTTTTGAGAGCAGCGGGCGCAGCGCCTGCCCCGCCTTGTACACGGGCGTAAACAACCAGCGGCGCGGCAAGGCTTCCTTCAGGGCGAAGCGCAGCGCGCGTTCGCGCAAGGGACGCTGCACGCGCTGTTCGACGACGTTGCGGCCGATGTCGACCAGGCGCCCGTACTGCACGCCCGAGGGACAGGTCGACTCGCAGTTGCGGCAGGTCAGGCAGCGGTCCAGGTGCGTCTGCGTCTTGGCCGTGACAGGCGCGCCTTCGAGCACTTGCTTGATCAAATAGATGCGTCCGCGCGGGCCATCGAGTTCGTCGCCCAGCAGCTGATAAGTGGGACAGGTGGCCGTGCAAAAGCCGCAATGCACGCAGGCGCGCAAGATGGCTTCGGCTTCGTCGCCTGCCGGCGTATTCTTGATGAAATCGGCGAGATTGGTTTGCATGCGCGCTCAATACATTCTGTGCGGGTTGAAGATGCCGGCCGGATCGAAAGCCTGCCGCAGACGCTGGTGGATGGTGGCCACGGCCGGCGCCAGCGGATGGAATACGCCCACGGCCTTGTCGCCGCCACGGAACAGGGTGGCGTGGCCCCCGGCTGCCGCCACGGCCTGGCGGATGTGCGCGCTGCTGGCCGCATCGGCGTCGCCGTCGAGCTTGAGCCAGCGCTGCGCCCCGCCCCACTCGATCAGCTGGCGCCCTTTTAAAATCATGGCGCTGGCGTGCGGCGGCAGCGACAAGCGCCACAGGCTGCCCGCGCCCGCAAAGAAATCATGCGTTTGCTCGCGCACGGCCAGCCAGAAGGCGGATGCTTCTGCTGCTGCCAGCACTTCGCCTTTCAATGATTGCAGGGCCGCCGAGACAGCCGCCTCGGCGCCGGACAGGCGCACCGTCAATACACCGTCATGCCAGCAGCTGGCCGATATCGGTAGCGGCTTGCCCGCCCATTCATTGAGCATGCGCAAGGCGGCGATTTCCGCGCAGGCCACGCGTAACGTCGCTTCGCGCAACGGCAAGGGCAGCACCTTCATCGACACTTCCAGGATCAGGCCCAGGGTGCCCAGGGCCCCCGCCAGCAGGCGCGAGACATCGTAGCCGGCCACGTTCTTCATCACTTGTCCGCCGAACGCCAGGCGTTCGCCGTGGCCATCCATCAGCACGGCGCCTAGCACAAAGTCGCGCAAGGCGCCCGCGCTGGCCCGGCGCGGGCCGGACAAGGCGCTGGCGACGACGCCGCCCACCGTGGCGCCGGGGCCGAAGTGCGGCGGCTCGAAGGCCAGCATCTGGTTGCGCGCGGCCAGCGCCGCCTCGATCTCGGCCAGCGGCGTGCCGCAGCGGGCCGTGATCACCAGCTCCGTCGGTTCATAGTCGATGATGCCCGCATAGGCGCGCGTGTCGAGCACCTCGCCTTCGAGCTGCTGTCCATACCAGTCTTTCGTGCCGCCGCCGCGCAGGCGCAAGGGCTTGCCCGCCGCGCTGGCCGCCAGGATCTGCTGCCTGAATTGTTCCGCTATCGCTTGCAAAGGGGTCTCCGGAAAATTAAAAACGGGGCAGGTTGGCGAACGGCAGACGTCCCGCCGTCACATGCATCTTGCCGAATTCGGCGCAGCGGTTCAAGGTGGGAATCGCCTTGTCCGGGTTCAGCAAGGTATGGGGATCGAAGGCGCGCTTGACAGCAAAGAAGGCATCGAGTTCGGCGCGCGTAAATTGCACGCACATGGAATTGATCTTTTCCATGCCCACGCCATGCTCGCCCGTAATGGTTCCCCCCACGGCCACGCACAGGGCCAGGATGTCCGCGCCAAACGCTTCGGCGCGCTCGAATTCGCCGGGCATGTTGGCGTCGAACAGGATCAATGGGTGCAGATTGCCGTCGCCCGCGTGGAACACGTTCGCGCAGCGCAAGCCATGCGTCGTTTCCATGGCGGCGATACCCGTCAGCACTTCCGCCAGTTTCTTGCGCGGGATGGTGCCGTCCATGCAATAGTAATCGGGCGAGATGCGACCGGCGGCGGGAAAGGCGTTCTTGCGGCCGGACCAGAATTTCATGCGCTCCGCTTCCGACTGCGACACGGCAATCGCGCTGGCGCCCGCCCCTTCCAGCACGGCCGTCATGCGGGCGATTTCCTCTTCCACTTCTTCGTGCGTGCCGTCCGCCTCGCACAGCAAAATGGCGGCCGCGTCGATGTCGTAGCCGGCCTTGACGAACGGCTCGACCATGCGCGACGACGTCTGGTCCATCATCTCCAGCCCGGCCGGGATGATGCCGGCGGCGATCACATTGGCCACGGCATTGCCGCCCGTGACGACGTCGCCGAACGACGCCATGATGACACGCGCCGTGGCCGGTTTCGGTATCAGTTTCACGGTCACTTCCGTGACGATGCCCAGCATGCCTTCGGAACCGATGAAGACGGCCAGCAAGTCCAGGCCGGGAGAGTCCAGGCATTCGCCACCCAGCTCCAGCACATCGCCATCGATGGTGACGACGCGCACGCGCAGCACGTTATGCACGGTCAGCCCGTATTTGAGGCAATGCACGCCGCCCGAGTTTTCCGCCACGTTGCCGCCGATGCTGCAGGCGATCTGCGACGAGGGATCGGGCGCGTAATACAAGGCATATTGCGCGGCCGCTTCGGAGATGGCCAGGTTGCGCACGCCCGGCTGCACCACGGCCGTGCGCGCGTAGGCATCGAGGCGCACGATGCGGTTCAGACGCGCCGTCGACAGCACCACGCCATCGGCGATCGGCAAGGCGCCGCCCGACAAGCCCGTACCGGCGCCGCGCGGCACGATCGGCACGCCAAGTTCGCGGCAGACGCCGAGGATGGCGATGACCTGCTCTTCCGTATCCGGCAAGGTGACCACCATCGGCAACTGGCGGTAGGCGGCCAGGCCATCGCATTCATACGGGCGCGTATCTTCGGCGTCGGACAGCACGCAACGGGCCGGCAGCACGGCCAGCAGGGCCGCGACGACTGCTTGCTGGCGCGCGGCGGTCAATCCAGGTTCAGGAGCGGCATTAAGCATAAGATGGGGACAAATGGACATGGGCGTGCAACGATTGTAAGCACAAAAGTGGCGCGCACCGCATTTTTTGTCCGATTTGCCCGCAAATCCGCGGCCAGGCGGCGCGCAGTGTCGTATGCTGCCCCCATTCTTCTTTACAGGATCAGCATCATGGGCAACCGACTTTCGAAAATCGCCACGCGCACGGGCGACAATGGCAGCACCGGCCTGGGCGACGGCAGCCGCACCAGCAAGGACAGCGCCCGCATCCACGCCATGGGCGACGTGGACGAACTCAATTCCAATATCGGCTTGCTGCTGTGCGAAGCCATGCCCGACGCCTTGCGCGACGAACTGGTGGCCATCCAGCACGACCTGTTCGACCTGGGCGGAGAAATCTGCATCCCCGGCTACCAGCTGATCAAGGAAGAACACGTGCTGCGCCTCGATGACCTGCTGGCGAAATACAATGCGGACTTGCCGGCCCTTTCCGAATTCATCCTGCCGGCCGGATCGCGCGCCGCCTCGCTCGCGCATGTGTGCCGCACCGTGTGCCGCCGCGCCGAACGCAGCATCGTCGCGCTGGCCAATGCGGAAACCATCCACGAGCATCCGCGCCAGTACGTGAACCGCCTGTCCGACCTGCTGTTCGTGCTGTCGCGCGTACTGAACCGCTTTGCCGGCGGCAGCGACGTGCTGTGGCGGCATGACCGCGCCAGATGACGCGGCCATGCACGTGTTGCTTATTCCGGCATCTCGGGATAGATGCCATTACGGCAGTTTTCAACGCAGAAATTGTAGTTGTCGCGGCAGGAAGCGTCACCCCGGCCTTCGTCGAGACAAATTCCCCTTAATTGGGCGCACTGGAAACCACAGCTTGGAGTGCTGTTTGCCGCCTTGTTGAACGACAGGCTGGCACCTGCAACAAAAAGAAAAAAAGCGATTTTTTTAAACATGCTGTTCCTTAGTGAGCGACGTGAAGTAAACACGCAACATGTCACAGTTTCATGTTGCGCCCAAAGACAAGGGATAGAATCGGCTAGCGCCTTTCTTCAGCACCGGCCAGAATAGTTATTGGATTTTCCTAGCCGCAGGCCTGAAGACACACTTTATTGGCGCGGACGCATGAAGGAACACTGAACTCCATGACACAGGCATCGAGCGCCATATAACACTCGGACTGGCATTCGGAAATGTCGGCGGTACTGCTGGCCATCGCATACGAGGCGCTGACGCCCATGGCAAACAAAAAGAAACCGAGCTTTTTGAACATACGTACTCCTTGGTGGAAATGCGGGATGGCAGGACGGATAAGGTGATTCAGCCAGCCCGGCCACGATACGGGCAGGCCGGCAACCATCATGGACGGCACATTTACGGCAAGTATGGATCGCAGCGGTCGTAGCACATCTGATGAATCTTGGTGCAGGCGCCAGGCGCGGTCGGATGGTCCGTCATGCACTGGTCCAGCCTGTCATCGCATTGCGAATAGCATTCCGGCTCGCCGCCGCCGGCGATCGCATACGAGGCGCTGACGCCCATGGCAAACAAAAAGAAACCCAGTTTTTTGAACATAAGCACTCCTGTTGAATTGACAGACGATCACTGACATCCATGGCGCGCCGTCTCTTACGCGCCATCCACACTGCGTCAGCGCGTTCCTAGCGCAGGCACTGGTTCAGGCATTCCTTGTACTGCTGCATGCAAGCTGGCTGGTCGAACTCCACGCAATCGAGCATGTTGCGTTCGCAGACAAAGGTGCAATCGGGGCTGCCCGCGTGCACACTGAAGGACAGGGCCGTGCCGGCGGCAAACAGGAAAGCGGCAATCTTTTTGAACATGGTCAGCCTTTCAAGTTAACAAGTTGAAGCGTCAGATTTTCTTCAGCGCCGCTTCCAGCGCGCCTGCATTGAAACCCTGGATCTTGCGGTTGCCGATCAACACCACCGGTACGCCGCCGCCACCCAGTGCTTCATGGGCTTTTCTTGCTTCCGGGGATTTCTCGATATCGAGATCGACGAATTCGATCTTGTTTTCCTTGAAGTAGGCGCGCGTCTTGGCGCAATAGCCGCACCAATCCGTGCCGTACAGCACCACTTTCGTCTGGGCATTCGGGAAATACGCGGCGTAATTGCCCTCGGTGTAATTCGACTTGAGCAAGCCGGGCAACAAGGACAGGCCATAACCGCTGCCCAGGCCGGCGGCCAGGATCAAGCCATACATGGCAATGGTTTTAATTTTCTTTTGCATCATAAGTTTCTTAGAGGCGTAGAGGATCGATGGGCGGCCAGCGCAGCAGGCGATGACCGGCCGCCTCGCAATGCAAAAAACGGATATCAGGCGCCGATTTGGCAGACTTTCAGGCAGGCTTTGTAACTGCCGATGCAAAATGGGGATCTGTCACCATTCATCATCGTGCATTCCCGCAGCTCCTCCTCGCAGCTGGAGCAGCCGATATCGGAAGCAATGGCGTAGGAAGCGCTCAGTCCCAGGGTAAAAATAAATGCTGCAATCTTTTTCATTTACTACTCTCCATGTTAGCGATTGCGCCAGGCAAAACTGGCAATCGCGTCAGACCAGTCGTAAAAAAATCCATATGAATTTCATTTTTGCTTGCTACGAAATCGAATATAGACCGCACTTATTTTAGAGTCAACGTTTCCTTTCGATAAATTTCCGGTTTGGAAAATATATCGGGAAAGCCCATGAAATGTGGAATTTGGAGAGATTGGCAAGCGCCAAACGTCTATACAATATTGGCGCCGCAAGCAGGAAAAGGCCGGTTGCGGGCGCAGCCGGCCGAGCGGCTACGCTTCAACGCGAGGATGCCACCGCGCTATCGGCCACCTGCACATGCTCGCGCAGCAAGCCGCGCAGCAACTGCACCTGGGCCACCGCATCGGCTTGCAGGGCTGTCAAGCCCTCGGCCGCGCACGGACCCGGCGCACTGGCATCGGCTGCACCACGCAGCAGCGCATCGATTTCCCCGCTGACGGCGGCAATCCACCGTTGCAATTCGGGCGGCGCCGGCTCGGCCTGGGGACTCAAACTGATGCGCGCCGTACTGCCCGCCACGCGGCGCAGCAGCGGCAAGGTGCGCAGCGCCGCTAGGCCCACGCCGCTGCTGCGGTCCAGGCGGCGCTCGATGCGCAAGCGCTGCAGCACTTGCTCCGCGTTATTACTGGCCAGCCCCGCCTCGCGGCGCAGGCGCGCAATCGCGCTATCCCAGCGTCCGCCCGCCGCCAGCACGGCCAGCAGGTATTTCAGGTTGGCCGACACGGCTTTCGCCAGGCGCTGGTCGAGGTCGTCCGCCTCGCGGTCCGGCCACAGGAAAAACGTGGCCAGCAGGGCCAGCACGCAACCGAGCACGTTGTTGCCCAGGCGGCTCATCGCATACACCATCTCGCTGGCCGGCGCCGCATAGTCGGCCACCAGCACGAAGGCGGGCGTCATGAACAGTACGTGCAGGCTGTAGCTGACACGGCGCAAGGCCATGGTGGCGACAATCAGGGGAAACACCACCAGCGAGATGCCCAGCGGCGTGTAAATGAAGAGGCCGATCAGCACGGCCAGCACGGCGCCCAGCACGCTGCCAGCGACCCGCTCGATGCCGCGCGGCCAGGTGGTCGATACGGATGGCTGCAAGATCAATAAGGTCGCCATCGTGGCCCAGTAGCCGAACGGAATCTGCAAGGCTTCGACCAAGAGGAAGCCGGCCGTCGTCGCCAGCGACACGCGCGCCGCATGGCGCCAGCTCAGTGACTGCGGCGTGGCGTTGACTTTCGCCGTTTGCCACGCCTGCCCCAGCGCCAGGAAGGCCGCTTCGCGCCACGGCAGCTGCGTCGCGCGCGGCAAGCCCAGTTCCATGAAGTCCACGTTCAGGCGCAAGGGGAGCAAGGCGCCCAGCGCCGCTTCCAGGCGCCGTCCGCAGCCCGCCAGGCGGCGCTGCAATGCCAAAGGCGGCGTTTCCGGCTGGCGCTGCACGGCCTGTCCCAGGCGGCGCAGCAACACGGCCATCACTTCCAGGCTGCGCCGCGCGCGCGGGTCCTGGCGCAGGCGCTGCTGCTCGCGCTCGCACGTATGCGTGACGGCGATCAGATAGGCGAAGATGCGCTCGGCGTCGCTGAGCGCCAGCAGCAGGTTGTCGTACAGGGCGCTGCGTCCCGCGCGCGCGGGCGGCACGGCGGCCAGCGCCACGCGCGCCGCTTCCAGCGCTGCACGCGCCTGCGAGCGGTAGCTGGCGCCATGCGCGGTGGCGTCCGGCAGCGCCGGGCCCTGTTCCAGGAAGCGCGCATTGTCGCGCGCGATGCCGGCCAGGCGCGAGTACGCGGCACGGATGGCGCGCCTGGCCGGGCTGAACGGGTGGATGCGCCAGACGGTAAAACTGAGCACGGTGGCAAACAGGCAGCCGAACATATACAAGCCCAGGAAAGGCGCTGTCTGCGTCATCGATTCCAACGGATGCGTGACCATCACCACGCAGGCCGTGGCCGCCAGGATGGCCACTTGCGCCGTGGCCGCACCCCAGATGCGCGCCAGCGCGCCGGCCCAGGAAAACAGCAGCACGGCGCTGGCCGCCGCCACCACGCCATGGCCGGCCGCCAGCGCCGTCAAGCCGCCAGCGACCGTCGACAGCAAGCCGAAGCCCACCATCGAGACAAAACGCATGCGCCGCGTGCCGGCCGCGTCCGCCAGGCAGGTCCAGAAGGCGCCGATGGCAGCCCAGGAAAAATCGGGGTGGTCGAACAGCAGGCCCAGCAGCAGCATGGCGCTCGAGGCGCACGCGGCCCGCAGGCCCTCGGACAGATTCGTTTCATCGATGGCCAGGCTGACCATCCACAGGGGACGGCGCTGCGCCAGCTTGTCGGTATAGGCGTGCATGCCCGTCAGCCAGCGGCCGGCCAGTGCGCGCGAACGGCGGTGAAGTTTCCTGAAATGCAAGTTGGACTTTGAGAGGGTATCAAAGCGTCATCGTAGCATTCCCCGGCGAAAAATGTTGCAGTGCAGCGTAAATTCCTGTCGACAAAAAAAAGGGCTCTGTCATCGGCAAGCAGGGGAAATGCCGGAATCTTCCCTTGGTTGTGTTGTCTGACTCTGCATACTCACCACGCAGGGAGCAGATCATGCAGCCAGCCGAATGGATCAGCTTTATCGCGCAGTTTGCGCAGTTGAACCGACGCCAGCGCCAGGCAGGAATGGCCCTGCTGCGTGGCAACTATCCACACGACGCGACCGTCGCGCTGCTGGAAAGTGTAGCCCAGCCGCGATTGGCCTGTCCCGCCTGTCACTCGGCACACCTGCACCGGCACGGCCATGCGCACGGCTTGCAGCGCTACCGCTGCGTTCCCTGCGGGCGTACCTTCAATGCCTTGACGGGCACGCCGCTGGCCCGCTTGCGCCACAAGGCGCTGTGGCTCGAGTATGCCGATTGCCTGCTCGACTCATCTTCGGTGCGCCAGGCTGCCAGCCAATTGGGTGTGCACCGCAACACCACGTTTCGCTGGCGTCACCGGTTTTTATCGCTGGCAAAGACGGATCGGCCGCATGGCCTGCATGGCATCGCCGAAGCCGACGAGTTATATCTGCTGGAATCGGAAAAGGGATCCAGAAACATGACGCGTCCGCCACGCCGCCGTGACGGCCATGCTCACAAACGCGGCATATCCAATGAACAGGTCTGCATCCTGGTGGCGCGAGACCGCACGGGCCAGACCCTCGATTTCGTCACGGGCAAAGGGGCGCTGACCAAGGCGCAGTTACACCATTGTTTGCTACCCATGATCGACAAGGATGTCTTGCTGGTCACCGATGGTCATGCGGCCTATCGGGCTTTTGCTCGGGAAGCGGGCATCAGCCACCAGGCCGTCAACTTGCGCGCAGGCATCCGCGTACAGGGCGCCGCCCACGTGCAGAACGTCAATGCTTATCACAGCCGTTTGCGGCAATGGCTAGGTCCGTTTCACGGCGTGGCGACGCGCTACCTGCCAAATTATCTGGGGTGGCGCTGGATACTCGACGCCGGGCGCATCCGTTCACCGGAAACGTTATTGAGAGCAACGCTGGGCGCGTTCCCACATCTGACGGTGACATAGCCAAAAAAAGCGGCACCGCAGTGCCGCTTTTCCTATCGACAGATAAATTTAGCTGACGACAGCCAGGCGCGGCTGCGTGGCACCAAAGCGCTGCTCGATCGAGGCGGCAATGCCGGTGGCGTCCAGGCCCACGCTTTTCAGCAGTTGCACGGGGTCGCCATGGTCAATGAAGGTGTCGGGCAAGCCCAGCATCAAAATCGGCTTGACGATGCCCTCCGCCGCCAGGGCTTCAGCCACGGCCGAACCGGCGCCGCCCATGATGCAGCCCTCTTCCACTGTCACTAGGTAATCGTGTTCCGCGGCCAGCTGTTTCACCAGCGCCACGTCGAGCGGCTTGACGAAGCGCATGTTGGCCACTGTCGCGTCGAGCTTGTCGCCCGCCGCCACGCTCGGCGCCACCATGGAGCCGAAGGCCAGGATGGCGATGCGCTTGCCGTGGCGCTTGAGCTCGCCCTTGCCGATTTCAATGCTGGTCAGTTCCGGCATGATGGCCACGCCGGCACCCGCGCCGCGCGGATAGCGGATCGCTGCCGGGCCCGGATAATGGTAGCCCGTCGTCAGCATTTGGCGGCATTCGTTTTCGTCGGACGCGGCCATGACGACCATGTTCGGGATGCAGCGCAGGAACGCCATGTCGTAGTTGCCCGCGTGCGTGGCACCATCGGCGCCCACTAGGCCGGCGCGGTCCAGCGCGAACGTCACGTCCAGGTTTTGCAGGGCCACGTCATGGATCAATTGATCGTAGGCGCGCTGCAGGAAAGTCGAATAGATGGCCACCACGGGTTTCAAGCCTTCGCAGGCCAGGCCGGCGCCGAAGGTCACGGAATGCTGCTCGGCGATGCCGACGTCGAAATAGCGGTTGGGGAATTGCTGTTCAAATTTCACCATGCCCGAGCCTTCGCGCATGGCCGGCGTGATGGCCACCAAGCGCTTGTCGTGCGCGGCCATGTCGCACAGCCAGTTGCCGAACACTTCCGTGTACGTCATCTTGCCCGGCGCCGTGGCCGGCTTGATGCCTTCGGCCGGATTGAACTTCGGCGTGCCGTGGTACAAAATCGGTTCCGCCTCGGCCAGCTTGTAGCCCTGGCCCTTCTTGGTGACCACGTGCAGGAATTGCGGGCCCTTCAATTGCTTGATGTTTTGCAAGGTCGGGATCAGCGAATCGAGGTCGTGGCCATCGATGGGGCCGATGTAATTGAAACCGAATTCCTCGAACATGGTGGCGGGCACGACCATGCCCTTGGCGTGCTCCTCAAAGCGCTTCGCCAGTTCCAGCACGGGGCCGGGCAACACCGACTTGCCGACATTTTTCGCCGCCGCATAGAACTGGCCCGACATCAAGCGCGCCAGGTGACGGTTCAGCGCGCCCACGGGCGGCGAGATCGACATGTCGTTGTCGTTCAAAATCACCAGCAGGTTGACGTCTTCCTGCACGCCAGCATTGTTCATCGCCTCGAAGGCCATGCCGGCCGTCATCGAACCGTCGCCGATCACGGCGATCGCGTGCAGCGGGTCGCCCTTGATCTTGGCGGCCTGCGCCATGCCCAGCGCGGCCGAGATCGACGTCGACGAGTGCGCCGTGCCGAAGGTATCGTATTCGCTTTCGTCGCGCTTCGGGAAGCCGGAAATGCCATCTTTCTGGCGCAAGG
This sequence comes from Janthinobacterium sp. HH104, assembly GCF_001758715.1. Classification (NCBI taxonomy): domain Bacteria; kingdom Pseudomonadati; phylum Pseudomonadota; class Betaproteobacteria; order Burkholderiales; family Oxalobacteraceae; genus Janthinobacterium; species Janthinobacterium sp. HH104. The sequence continues at coordinate 138,910 of NZ_LRIB01000058.1, forward strand.
TATGCATGCGCTCGCGGCGGCCCGTCAGGATCTTGTGCGAATAGGTCTGGTGGCCCACGTCCCACACGATGCGGTCGTGCGGCGTGTTGAACACGTAATGCAGCGCGACGGTCAGCTCGACCGTGCCCAGGTTGGACGACAGGTGGCCGCCCGTCTTGGAGACGGAGTCGAGCAGGAAGCTGCGCAGTTCCTGGGCCAGCGGCACCAGTTGCGAGCGGGCCAGCTTGCGCACTTGCGCTGGTTCATTGATGGTTTCTAACAGTTTCATTTATGCCTTCCGCTGCACGACCAGGTCCGCCAGCTCGCGCAGACGGCGTGCCTTGTCCCCGAATGGCGCCAGCGCCGCATGGGCGTCGCACCGCAATTGTTCTGCCAGGGCTCTCGATGGTTCCAGCCCCAGTATCGATACGTAAGTCGGCTTGTTGGCAGCCGCATCCTTGCCTGCCGTCTTGCCCAGGGTGGCCGAATCGGCCGTGGCATCGAGCACGTCGTCGACCACCTGGAACGCCAGTCCGACGGCGCGCGCATACGCGTTCAGCGCCGTCATCTCGTCTGGCGTCAAATCCTTGCCGGCCAGCGCGCCGAGGATCACGGCCGCGCGCAGCAAGGCGCCCGTTTTCAACTGATGCATCTGTTCCAGCTGCGGCAAGGTCAAGGCCAGGCCGACGCTGTCGAGGTCGATCGCCTGGCCGCCGCACATGCCTGCCGAACCCGAGGCATGCGCCAGCAGTTTGAGCATGGTCATTTGCCGCGCCGGTGGAATGGCCGCGCCGTCGGCCAGCAGCATGAACGCCTGCGATTGCAGCGCGTCGCCGACCAGCAGGGCCGTCGCTTCATCGTAGGCGATGTGCACGGTGGGCTTGCCACGGCGTAAAGCGTCGTCATCCATGCACGGCATGTCGTCATGCACGAGCGAATACACGTGAATCATTTCCAGCGCGCAAGCGGCGCGCGCGAGGGTATCTTGATCGGCGTCAAACAATTCGCCCGCCGCCATCACCAGCAGCGGACGCACGCGCTTGCCGCCCCCGAGCAGCGCATAGCGCATGGCCGCGTGGAGCTTGTGCGGCACGACATCTGCCGCCGGCAGGAACTGGTCGAGTCTCTTTTCCACGCCGGACTGGGTGCTTTGCATCCAGTCGCCGAAGGTCACGCCGTCTTGTTGCACGCTGGCCATCATTGGGCGGCCTCGCCGGCATCCACGAACGGTTTCAACATGTCGCCTTCCAAAACTTTCACCTGCGCTTCAACGCTGTCGAGCTGGGTAGCGCAATACTTGACCAGTTCCGAGCCGCGCTGATACGCCGCGACTGATGCTTCCAGCGGCAACTGGCCCGCTTCCATTTGCGTTACCAGCTGCGCCAGTTCCGCCATCGCCTCTTCAAACGAGGCCGGCGCTGCGGCAGCGGCAGTTAATTTCTTCGACATAAACTCAGATCTCTTCGTGGCACGAGGGGCTTGTAGGGAGACGCCGGGGATTCCCGGCCAGCATAGAAGCGTTATTTTAGAACAAACCACACTATTAAGTGAAAACTAAAGCGCAATCGGCGCGCTCAAAGTCAATAGCGTTGCCAGCTTGTCAGTGGATTTTAGCGCAATCGTCCCCATCTACCGGAAATTGCGCGCCAAATGACAATGTTTCTCATTAATAGACTATTTACCGGGGGGTTTTGGCAATGCCGAGGCCGATACGCGCTATAATCGCCGGTTCTGTCCGAAATACCGTTTCAACAAATTTGAATTCAGGTCTTTGCGGATTCTTTCTCTCTGTAGCGGTTGCCCAGGGAATGGCCTGGGGCACTGCTGACCGTTGTACATTTATGGGGGGTTGGGATGTCCGATCTGGCTACTCACGCCAAGCTGGCGCGCTCAAACGCGCAACTTCCGGTCCACGTCTATTTTGACGAAACGCTGTTGCAGCGTGAAATGCAGCAATTGTTCCAAGCCGGCCCGCGCTATGTCGGGCACGAGCTGATGGTGCCGGAAACCGGCGATTTTGCGACCCTGGCGTCTGAGAACGAAGGGCGTATGCTCGTGCGCAACGCCAACGGCATCGAAGTGCTGTCCAACGTATGCCGCCACCGGCAGGCGCTGATGTTCAACGGCCGCGGCAACGCGAACCATATCGTCTGCCCGCTGCACCGCTGGACCTACGACCTCAAGGGTGAATTGATCGGCGCGCCGCATTTCCCCGAGACGCCGTGCCTGAACCTGTCGAAAACGCCGCTGCAAAGCTGGAATGGTTTGCTGTTCGAACAGAATGGCTACAACGTGATGGAAAAATTGAAAGATTTGTCCGTCTCGAAAGACCTCGATTTTTCCGGCTACATGTTCGACCACGTGGAAATCCACGAGTGCGACTACAACTGGAAGACTTTCATCGAAGTCTACCTCGAGGATTATCACGTCGAACCGTTCCACCCGGGCCTGGGCAGCTTCGTCAGCTGCGACGACCTGCGCTGGGAGTTCGGCAAGGATTACAGCGTGCAAACGGTAGGCGTGCACCGCGGCTTGCAGCAGGCCGGTTCGCCCGCCTACAAGAAATGGCAGGAGCAGGTGCTGCAATTCCGTGGCGGCGAAGCACCGCCGTATGGCGCCATCTGGCTGACCCTGTATCCGAACATCATGGTCGAATGGTATCCGCACGTACTGGTCGTCTCGACCCTGTGGCCCGATGGTCCGCAAAAGACGCGCAACGTGGTGGAGTTCTATTATCCGGAAGAAATCGTGCTCTTCGAGCGCGACTTCGTCGAAGCGGAACGGGCTGCCTACATGGAAACCTGCGTCGAGGACGATGAAATCGCCCTGCGCATGGATGCGGGCCGCAAGGCCCTGATGGCGCGCGGTGTCAGCGAAGTGGGCCCTTACCAGTCGCCCATGGAAGATGGCATGCAGCATTTCCACGAGTGGTACCGCAATAATATCGAACTATAATTCCCTCCAGGGCCGCATTGCGCGGCCTTTTCTTTTTCATCGTCAGGATTTCTCATGCAATCGCTTTGGATGCTATTTGCCAGTTTCATGTTCGCCATCATGGGCGTGTGCGTCAAGCTGGCGTCGGATATGTATTCGACGTCCGAAATCGTCATGTACCGCGGCATCATCGGCATGATCGTCATGAGCTGCACCATTCTGTACCAGGGCGGCAGTTTTAAAACCACGATGCCGGGCCAGCATCTGTGGCGCGGTGTGGTGGGCGTGATCGCCCTGTGGCTGTGGTTTTACGCGATCGCCATCCTGCCGCTGGCCACGGCCATGACCTTGAATTACATGGCGCCCATCTGGATCGCCGTGATCCTGCTGGCCGGCGGCTTCTGGAAAGGTATGAAACAGGTCGAGTGGCCGCTCGTGGCGGCCATCGCCATGAGCTTTGTCGGCGTGACCCTGCTGCTGCAGCCTGTGTTCGAAACGGACCAGCTGGCCGGCGCCATTACGGCCTTGATTTCCGGCATGCTGTCTGCCCTCGCCTATTTGCAGGTGCGCAAGCTGGGCTTGCTGGGCGAACCCGAATACCGGGTCGTATTTTATTTCTCGGTCGTCAATTTCCTCGCCGGCGTGATCGGCCACGTGACCAGTGCCGGCGGCGGCCCCGTCGTCTGGCATGCGCACACGAGCGCCTACGGCATCGGCTTGCTGGCCGCCATCGGCCTGTGCGCCACCATGGCGCAGATGGCCATGACGCGCGCCTATCGCCTGGGCAAGACCCTCGTGGTGGCCAATCTGCAATACACGGGCATCGTCTTTTCCAGCTTCTGGGGCGTGGTGATCTTTGGCGACCTGTTCGATTGGCACGGCTGGACCGGCATCGGCATCATTCTCGCTTCCGGCATCGCGGCAACCTATTACAATACCCGCAACACGGCCCGTGGCGCGGCGATCGCGCGCACGGATCCGATTGCCAGCGAAGTGTAAAGGAGCGTTGCCGATGTACACCACCTTGATCCAGGCCAGCGAACTGGCCAGCCACCTGAACGACAGCAATTGGGTGATTCTTGATTGCCGCCACGACTTGCTTAACCCCAATGCTGGCAGCGACGCGTTTGCCGCCGGGCACATCCAGAACGCGCAGTTCGCCGATATCGATACGGCCCTGTCCGGCCCCAAGACGGCGCGCGGCGCGGACTTTACGGGACGTCATCCTTTGCCCGACCGCAACGTCCTGCTGGCCACCTTGCGCGGCTGGGGCATCAATGACGACACGCAAGTGGTCGCCTATGACGGCCAGGGCGGCATGTTCGCCGCCCGTTTATGGTGGCTGCTGCGCTGGCTCGGCCATCCGGCCGTCGCCGTGCTCGACGGCGGCCTGGCCGCCTGGCAGGCGCAAGGCTTGCCCCTGGTCACGCCGGTAGCACCCCACCCTGTCGGTAACCTGACGGAAAAAACCAGCCTGACGCGCACGGTCAGCGTGCAAGACGTCATCGCCAACCTGGAAACACAGGCACTGACGGTGATCGACGCGCGCGCGCCCGACCGCTACCGCGGCGAAAACGAAACCATCGACCCCGTGGGCGGCCACATCCCCGGCGCGAAAAACCGTTTCTTCAAGGATAACTTGCAAGCCGACGGCCGTTTCAAGAGCGCGGACGAACTGCAACGCGACTTCAGCGCATTGATAGACTCACCGCAAGCGGCCGTCCTGCAGTGCGGCTCCGGCGTGACGGCTTGCCACAACTTGCTGGCCCTGGAAGTGGCCGGCTTGCCGGGCGCGGCCCTGTATCCGGGCTCGTGGAGCGAATGGTGCGCCGATCCGGCGCGGCCTGTGGCGACGGGCACTGAATAAAAAAATGGCGGACCAACTGGTCCGCCACCTTTTACCAGTGGATAACTACGACGTTATCCCCAGCACTTGATTCAAGCGTTCCAGTTCCGCCAGCCACGCCTGCTGGCTGGCCGGCTTCTGGTGGCGCGGCTTGCGGGCCAGGTCCTCCGCCAGCAATTGCTCCAGTTCGCACAAGCGTTCCAGCTGCACGTCGACGTCCGCCAGTACCGCAGATGCATGCTCCACGCGCGGCACGGGCGTCAACGCCTGCCCATCTTCCACACTCAGCCGTGCATACGCGCTGGCCGCGTCCGGCCACTCTTCCAACTGGCCATCGGCCACCACCCAAAAACGGTTGCACGCCGTCTCGATCAGGTCGCGGTCGTGCGATACCAATAAACAGCCACCCGCAAAGCCGTGCAAGGCTTGTCCCAGTTCCGCCTTGCCCTGCATGTCCAGGTGATTGCTGGGCTCGTCCAGCAGCAGCAAGTGGTAGCTGGCCAGCGACAAGCCCAGGAACAACAGCCGCGCCCGCTCGCCGCCGCTCAGGGTCGCCACCGTCTGGCCATGGCGCGCATAGGGAAAGCCTGCCGCGATCAAGGCCTGCTTGCGCGCCACCTGGCTGCGCGCAGCCTCGTTTTGCACGGCAAACGGATACAGTGCGTCGGACAGGTCGGCGTCATCGGCCAGCTGCTTGAGCGACTGGTCGTAGTAACCGATGTTGGCGGCGTGGTGGTAGCGCAGGTCGCTGCGTTCCTCCTGTGCCTGTATCGCTTGCCAGCACAGCCTTAGCAAGGACGACTTGCCGCTGCCGTTGGCGCCCAGCAAGGCGATGCGGTCGCCCGGTTTCAGCCACAGCTGGCCGACGTGGAACAGCAGCGGCGAGGCCGGCACGGCGTGCACGTCCAAGGCGTCCAGCGCCAGCAGCTGGTCGGCCGCCAGCGCCTTGCCGCGCAGGCTCAAACGCCAGGGAGCGCCCTCGCTGACGAACGACTGTTCATCCTGCAGTTTGTCGATGCGCCGCTGCATGTTTTTGGCCTTGCGCGCCATGCCGACGTTATCGTAGACCTTGCCCCACAGGGCCAGGCGGGTGCTGCTGACGGCCAGGCGGTCGATTTCCTTCTGTTCGGCCGCATGCCGGGCGGCAGCGGCCATGTCCGCTTCGGCCAGCGCCGCCAGCGCGGGGCCGCACGGCAGGTCGAAATCGTACAGGCGGCTATCGCGCAAGATCCAGCTGCGCGTGGCCACGTTGTCGAGCAGGCGCTGGTCATGCGAGACGAGGATGAAGGCGCCGCGCCAGGCCAGCAGGAATTGCTCGAGCCACAGCAGCGACGGCAAGTCCAGGTGATTGCTCGGTTCGTCGAGCAGCAGCACGTTCGGCTCCTGCAGCAGGGCGCGCCCCAGCAGCAACCGCGTGTGCTGGCCGCCGGACAGCGAGTGCACGGGCACTTGCGCCGTTTCCTGATCGAAGCCCAGCTCGGCCAGCAAGCTGTCGACCCGCCAATGCAATTCCGGCTGGTCCAGCACGGGCGCCAGCAAGGCGTCGTACAGGCTCAGGCTGGCAAGTTCGGCTGGCAAATGCTGCTCCACGTGCTGCAAGCGGCAAGCACGGGCGTAATGAATGGTGCCGGACGTCGCTTCCCGCGTGCCGCTGAGCAAGCCCAGCAAGGTGGATTTTCCGCAGCCATTGTGGCCGATCAGGCCGATGCGGTCGCCCTGGCGCAAGGTAAAGGCGAGTTCGTTGAACAGGAAACCGTCGTGGGTATCCAGCTGTAAAGCTTGTGTCGAGATAAGGGTAGTCATGGCTCTTGTCTTTGTTCGGGATGCAAGCATCCGCGTTAACAGGAGCGCTAACGACAACGGAGTACCAGGAAAGGACTCGTCTAGGAGGGTAACTTTGCTCTGGCCAGGTTATCGCAGCGCGATAGAACGTGGGCAAGAGCTGGCAAATGTGCTTAAAGAACGCGCATCCCATAGGGCGAGCATAAAAATTTCCATATTTTCCTCCTTTCTGTGCAAGTTAGTCAGAAAGGCAATACTACACCCACACAGTCAGTACATCAACCGCCGTGGCGCTTGTGCGTCAGGAACAGCACGATGCACACGCCCAGCGCGATCAGGAGCACTTGCGGAATGGTTTCGCGCAAGGTGGCGCGGCGCTGCATCTGCGGCATCAGGTCGGACAAGGCGATATAGATGAAGCCGGACGAGGCGAACACGAGCACGTAAGGAATCAGATTGCTGGCGCGGTCCAGGGTGAAATAGCCGAGCAGGCCGCCCGCCACCGCCATCAGGCTGCACAGCAGGTTGAAGATATAGGCGCGCAGGCGCGAGAAGCCGGCGTTCAGCAGCACGATGAAATCGCCGATTTCCTGCGGGATTTCATGCGCGATGATGGCCAGGCCCGTCACTAGGCCCAGCTTCGGGTCGGCCAGGAAGGCGGCCGCGATCAGGATGCCGTCCGTAAAATTGTGCATGCCGTCGCCGACGAGTATCATCCAGCCGGCCTTGCCCGCCTCGTGCTTGTCGTGGCCGTGCGCATGGTGGTGGCCATCGCCTTCGTGGTGGTGCGAATGGCGCAGGATGGCGAATTTTTCCAGCATGAAAAAGGCCAGCAAGCCGGCCAGCAGGGTGGCGAACAGGGTGCGCGGATCCGCCTGCGATTCGAACGCTTCGGGCAAGGCGTGCAGCAAGGACGTCGACAACATGATGCCGACGGACAAGCTGACCATACGCTCGACCACTTTGGACAGGAATGCAAACGAAAAGATCGCCGCCGCGGTAATGCTCAACACGCCCGCGATCGTGGTCGCGAGCAAAATGGATATAAGGACGGGATCGATGATTTTCTTACCTCAAAATGGCGCCGGGTCACTGGCGCCCGCGATGCTGGCGTCTGGCCTGATGAATGCGTTGTTATCTATTGTTTAATTTTTTGCGCGTTTGGCGGCAGCGTCGCGCGATGAAGATGCAATTGTACTGCATTGGCGCGCAGCGGGCATTTTACAGCCCGGTGCGCCTTTCGCGCCAACTTCTGGGAAATGCGGTGTTTTTCTGTTGCGTCGTCACGCCACGCCGTGGTTCTTGAACCAGGCTAAACAACGCGCATAGCCGTCTTTCGCATCGGCCGCCACGTAGCTGGGACGGTAATCGGCATTGAAGGCGTGACCCGCATCGGGGTACACGACAAACTCCGATTTGTTGCCGCCCTTGGCCAGCGCCTCCTTCATCTTCGCGATCGATTCCTGGCTGATGCCCGTATCCTTGCCGCCATACAAGCCCAGCACGGGGACCTTCAGGGTGGCGGCAATATCGATGGGGTTGCTCCGCTGCAAAGGATTGGGCTCGCCCACCAGGCGGCCATACCAGGCCACCCCCGCCTTGACGGCCGGATTGTGCGCCGCGTACAGCCACGTGATGCGCCCGCCCCAGCAGAAACCCGTAATGCCCAGTCGGCTCGTGTCGCCGCCATTCTGTTTCGCCCACGCCACCACCGCATCGAGGTCCGCCATCACTTGCGCGTCCGGCGTCTTGGCGATAATGCCTTTCATCAACTCCGGGATGCTGCCCACTTTGGTCGGGTCGCCCTGGCGCACGAACAGATCGGGCGCCAGCGCCAGATAACCTTGCTTGGCGAAACGGCGCGCCATGTCGGCGATATGTTCATGCACGCCAAAGATTTCCGAAATGACCAGTACCACGGGCAAACCCGTTTTACCCTCCGGCTGGGCCGCATACACGGGCACGGCCTGGCCGTCGACCATCACCGACATGCTGCCCGTGACAAGCCCGGCGGAATCCGTCTTGATGATGTTTTGCGCCGCCACGGGCAGCACGGCCACGGCAAAGCCCGTGCCCAGCGCCACCTTCAGGAAACCACGCCGGCCGTCCGGCCCGGACAAGCTGCTCTGGCCCAGCAAACTTTCACAATCGGTGATCATGTCACTCATGCGTTTCTCCTGAAAGGTGTGTTGACAAAAAATGTCGGCTTACGCGCTGCGCGCTAAGCCGACCTACGGTCATTGCTGCTATGTCACATTGTTAATGCGCTTCGTCCCAATTTTTACCGACGCCCACTTCCGCCGTCAGCGGCACCTTCAGCGCGGCCACGCTGGCCATCAGTTCCGGCAGCTTGCGCTTGACCAGCTCGAGCTCGGCGTCCGGCACTTCCAGCACCAGTTCATCGTGCACCTGCATGATCATCTTCGTCTGCAAGTTGTCCGTTTCCAGCCAGCCTTGCACGGCGATCATGGCCAGCTTGATCAGGTCGGCGGCCGTGCCCTGCATCGGCGCGTTGATCGCCGCACGTTCCGCACCCTGGCGGCGCGGGCCGTTTGGCGAATTGATTTCCGGCAGCCACAAACGGCGGCCGAACACGGTTTCCACGTAGCCGCGCGCCTTCGCTTGCTGGCGCGTGTCTTCCATGTACTGTTTCACGCCGGAAAAACGGGCGAAGTAACGGTCGATATAGCTTTGCGCGGCCGTACGGTCCACGCCCAGGTTACCGGCCAGGCCGAACGCGCTCATGCCGTAGATCAGGCCGAAGTTGATGACCTTGGCGTAGCGGCGCTGCTCGCTTTGGACTTCCGCAGCTGGCACGCCAAAGATCTCGGCCGCCGTGGCGCGGTGAATGTCGATGCCGTCGGCAAACGCGCGCAGCATGGCTTCGTCGCCAGAGATATGCGCCATGATGCGCAATTCGATCTGCGAATAGTCGGCCGAGACGATGTGGCTGCCGGGCGGCGCAATGAAGGCTTCGCGGATGCGGCGGCCTTCCGCGCTGCGGATGGGAATATTCTGCAAGTTCGGGTCGTTCGACGCCAATCGCCCCGTCACGGCCACGGCTTGCGCATAGTTCGTGTGCACGCGGCCCGTCGTGACGTTGATCATCTTCGGCAATTTGTCCGTGTAGGTCGACTTCAGCTTGGCCATGCCGCGGTATTCGAGCAGCACTTTGGGCAATGGATAATCCTCGGCCAGCTTTTGCAGCACTTCTTCATCCGTCGATGGCGCGCCCGTCGGGGTTTTCTTGACCACCGGCAGTTTCAGTTTCTCGAAGAAGATTTCACCGATCTGCTTGGGCGAACCGAGATTGAATGGCTGCTCGGCCAGTTCATACGCCTTTTTTTCCAGTTCCAGGATTTTCACGGCCAGCTCGGCCGACTGGATGTTGAGCAACTCGTCATCGATCAGCACGCCGTTGCGCTCGATCTTTTGCAAGACCACGGCCGTCGGCATCTCGATCTTTTCATAGATGAAGGTCAGCTTGTCGTCGCCCGCCACATTGCCCCACATGGCATTGTGCAAACGCAAGGTGACGTCGGCATCTTCGGCCGCGTATTTCGCCGCCTGCTCCACTTCCACCTGGTTGAAGGTAATCTGCTTGGCGCCCTTGCCGCACACGTCCTCGAACGGGATCGTCGTGTAGTTCAAGTGGCGCAGGGCCAGGCTGTCCATGTCGTGCTTCTTGTGCGATTCGAACACATACGATTCGAGCAAAGTATCGTGAGCGATGCCGCGCAGGGTCACGCCATGGTTGGCAAAGATGTGGCTGTCATACTTGAGGTTCTGGCCCAGCTTGGGCTTGTTTGCATCTTCCAGCCACGGGCGCAGTTTCGCCAGCACGTGCTCGCGCGTCAACTGTTCCGGCGCGCCCGCGTAATCGTGGGCCAGCGGGATGTAGCAGGCGGCATGTTCGGCAACGGAGAGGGAAATGCCGACCATCTGCGCCGTCATCGGTTCCAGCGACGTAGTTTCCGTGTCGACAGCCGTCAAGGGCGCCGCATCGATCAGCGCGATCCATTTGTCGAGCTGTTCGTCCGTCAAGACGGTTTCATACACGGCCTCGACTGCTGGTGCGGCATCGGCGAACATGTCTCCCGTCGTATTCGCAATGGTGGCACCGGCAACTGTCGGTGCGCCAACGGGAGACATCGGCGGCGGCGCCGCGCCCAGTTCGCGCAGCAGGGCCTTGAAGCCGTAGCGGTTGAAGAAGGCCAGCAGCGCTTCCTTGTCTTCGTGTTTCGCCACCAGCGAGTCGGCGATCGTTGTCATGTGCCCGGACAAATCGCAATCGGTCTTGACGGTGATCAAGGCGCGCGCTTGCGGCAGCCATGGCAGGGCCGTGCGCAGGTTTTCCCCGACGGCGCCGCCCACACTGGCCGCGTTTTCCATCACGCCTTCCAGGCTGTCGTACAAGGTCAGCCATTTGACGGCTGTCTTCGGACCGCATTTCGATACGCCCGGCACGTTGTCGACCGTATCGCCGATCAGCGACAGATAATCGATGATGCGGTTCGGCGGCACGCCGAATTTGACCAGCACGGCCGCTTCGTCGAGCTTTTCATTGCTCATGGTATTGATCAGGGTCACCTGGCTGTTGACCAGCTGCGCCAGGTCCTTGTCGCCCGTCGACACCACCACGTTCATGCCGGCGGCGGCCGCCTGCACGGCCAGGGTCCCAATCACGTCGTCCGCTTCCACGCCGTCGACCATCAAAATCGGCCAGCCCATGGCGCGCACGGCTTCGTGGATCGGTTCGATCTGCAAGCGCAGGTCGTCCGGCATCGAGGCGCGCGTCGCCTTGTACTCTGGATACATGTCGTCGCGGAAAGTTTTCCCTTTGGCATCGAACACGCAGGCGATGTAGGCGGCCGGATAGTCGGCGCGCAAACGACGCAGCATGTTAACCATGCCGTGCATGGCGCCCGTGGGATAGCCGTCCGGGCTGCGCAGGTCGGGCAGCGCATGGAAGGCACGATAAAGGTAACTGGAACCGTCGACTAACAGCAGGGTGTTTTGCATAATGCCAATAAAATAAGGTGAGCCGCGCCAGCCGGGAAGAAACAGCAGCGGACGGGCGGAATATCGCACAATTATCGCAGAGTTTAGGGCCGCGCCACCGGCCGCAACTCTTGCCGTTCCCGGCGTTTTCAGCAAGCTGGCGGCCCTGTGCCGGCGCGCGGGCTGCCGTTGCCAGCCATTTCGGCACATTTAAACAGCATTGCCTACCAGTTTGTTACAATGCCTTATAGATAAATTGACGGCATTACACACTGCACGCACTGCAGTCCCACACATGGAAGCGAACCCATCATGATGCGTACATCGACACTCTGGACATTCCTCGCCCTGCCCCTGCTGGCATGTTCGGCCATTGCCAGCGCACAGACGCCGGCCAAACCGAGCGACGCGCCGCCACAGCTCGAACGTATCGAGGAAATGGGCGAAGCACCGATCACCGTGGCGCCAGCGGCGGCCAAGCAGCAAATCACCGAAAAACGCGAAGCGGGCGTGACGTCCGAAGTCAAAGTCACGAGCGGCGGCAGCACCTATTACATGAAGCCGGCCGCCGGTGGCGACCAGGCCAACGGCAACGCCTTGCGCGGCCCGCAATGGAAAGTGCTGGAATTTGACCTGGGCAAGAAGAAACAGAAACAACGCGATGAAGAGGCAGCGGACGCGCCAGCACCACCCGCACCAGCGAAGTAAGCAGCCACTCTCTTCTGCCCTGCCCCGGCCATCTGCGGGGCAGCCGGCTTTTTTTGACCTTTTAGACCATTCCCCTCTTTCCCATGGCAGTTTTTACCGCGCTACACCTGGACGATATCGGCCAGTGGATCACGCAGTTTCCACTCGGCAAACCTCTGGCGCTCAAGGGCATCGCGTCCGGCATCGAAAACAGCAATTTTTTCCTGAGCACGGAGCGCGGCGAGTACGTGCTGACGATCTTTGAAAACCTCAGCTTCGAGCAATTGCCGTTCTATCTGCAACTGATGCGCCATTTGGCGGACCGGGGCGTACTGGTGCCGGCGCCGATCGCCAATGCCGATGGCGAACTGGTGACGGCCCTGCAAGGCAAGCCGGCCGCCATCGTCAGCAAACTCGACGGCAGCTCGCAGATGGCGCCGCAAGCCGTGCATTGCGCGGCCGTCGGCGCCATGCTGGCGAAGATGCATCTGGCGGCGCAGGATTTCCCCCTGCAGCAGCCGAATTTGCGGGGCCTGGACTGGTGGAACGCCACCACGCCCTTGGTCTTGCACCACCTCGACGACGCCAAAGCGCACTTGCTGCGCGCGGAAATCCATTTCCAGGACGCCTTTGCTGCCTGCGATACCTATAAAGCCATCCCGCGCGGCCCCGTGCATGCCGACTTGTTCCGCAACAACGTCATGTTTGACGGCGAGCAACTAACAGGCTTTTTCGACTTTTACTTTGCCGGCTGCGACACGTGGCTGTTCGACGTGGCCGTCACCGTCAACGACTGGTGCGTGGACCTGGCCACGGGGGTGCTCGATACCGAAAGAGTGCGCGCCCTGCTCGACGCCTACCAGGCCGTGCGCCCGTTTACGCACGAAGAACAAACGGCATGGCAACCGATGCTGCGCGCCGCCGCACTGCGTTTCTGGCTGTCGCGCCTGTACGATTATTACCAGCCGCGCGAAGCGGAAATGCTGACCCCGCACGACCCCACGCATTTCGAACGCATTCTGCGCGAACGTATCGCCACACCTGCTCCGGAACTGTTTTAAAAATGGAAAAATTACCTGCAAGTACAGGCTGGCTCTGGGTGAAACAAGGCTTCGGCCTGTTTCGCAAGCAGCCTGGCGGCATGTCGATGTTGTTTCTCGGCTATATGTTCTGCATGCTGGCCGTCAGCATCGTGCCCGTGCTCGGCCAATTGCTGCCCGTCATCCTGGTCCCCGTGTTTTCTGTCGCCTTCGTGCAAGGCTGCCTGAATATCGACCAGGGCAAGCGCGTCCTGCCCAGCCTCTTGATCTCGGGCTTCCGCAAGCCCGCGTTTTCTTCCCTGTTCGGCCTGGGCGTGCTGTACATCCTGATGGCCATCGTCGCCATCGGCGCCTCGACCCTGGTGGACGACGGTTTGCTGTGGAAACTGGTCACCGGGCAACTGACGGAAGAAGCGGCACGCGCCGCCATCCCCGAATCGCGCCTGGGCCTCGGCATCCTGCTGGCCATCGCGATGTACGTGCCTGCCGCCATGGCCTTCTGCTTTGCCGCACCGCTGATCTACTGGCAACGCATCAGCCTGGGCAAGGCGCTGTTCTTCAGCTTTTTCGCCGTCTGGCGTTCACTGTCGGCCTTCATCGTCTTCGCCGCCACCTGGTTCGCCATCAGCATCGTCACCAGCCAGTTGCTGGCCGTCATCTTCGGCCGCACGCAGCTGATGATGCAACTGATGATGCCGCTGTCGATGATCTTGACCATCATCATGCATTGCTCGTTCTACGCCGCCTACCGCCAGATCTTCGGCCTGCCCGTCGATGAGAGCAAGACGGTGCCGCTGGACAAGCCGAACAACTGATTTCGGCTCTGCACAAAAAAGGGCAGCCTGCGCAGGCTGCCCTTTTTTTGTCGAATGCCATGCAATGCCACAGCGTAGGTCGGATTAGCGGCGGCACGCCGCGTAATCCGATGCTGCGAGGCCGACAATGGTGTCGGATTAGCGGGGCCGAAGGCCACGCGTAATCCGGCAACATTGTTAGCGCCCGCGGTGGTGCCGGGTGACCTTCACAGCCGTTCCAGCTTCGCAATCCCCAGGTCCAGCACCTTCATGCCGTGCTGTCCGAAATTAATTTGCGCGCGCGCATTGCCGCCGCCGCCTTCGATATTGACGATCACGCCTTCGCCGAACTTGGCGTGCGCCACCGATTCACCGATGCGCCAGCCGCCGCCTGTGGCTTTTTGCGCGATCTTTTGCGCAATCGCATTGTCCGAACCGAGGCTGACCACACGCGGTGCCTCGTCCCAGGCCGACTTGCGGTTACCGAACCAGTTGGCCTGCACCTTCGGTGACAGCCATTTCAAGGATTCTTCCGGCAATTCGTCGAAGAAGCGCGACTTCATGTTGTAGCGCGTCTGGCCGTGCAGCATGCGCGTCTGCGAAAAGCTCATGTACAGCCGCTTGCGCGCGCGCGTGATGGCCACGTACATCAGCCGGCGTTCCTCTTCCACGCCATTGTCTTCCTTCGAGCTGCTTTCGTGCGGGAACAGGCCCTCTTCCAGGCCCGTGATGAACACATTGTCGAATTCCAGGCCCTTGGCCGAGTGCACCGTCATCATCTGCAGCGCATCCTGGCCCGCCTGCGCCTGGTTGTCACCCGCTTCCAGCGACGCGTGCGACAGGAAAGCGGACAGAGGCGACATCACGGCCGGCAGCGGCGCATCCGCGTCGAGTATCTCGATGCCATCCTGGTTGACGACGGGCGCGCCCGACTGCGCCTGGGCGGCAGGGCCCAGGTGGGCCGGTGCGCCCTGGCCGAAACCCTCTTCGGAAATGAACTGGCTGGCCGCGCTGACCATCTGCTCCAGATTCTCGATACGGTCGGCACCTTCTTTTTCGTTCTGGTAATGCTGGAGCAAGGTACTCGCTTCCAGCACCACTCTGACCATTTCCGGCAGAGACAATTGCTGCGTTTCGAAACGCACGCCTTCGATCAGCTTGACGAAGCCGGCCAGCACGCTGCCCGCCTTGCCCGCCACATACGGCACGGAGGCGTACAGCGAAATGCCGTACTGTTCCGAGGCGGCCTGCAATTGCTCGATCGAGCGCATGCCGATGCCGCGCGTAGGGAAATTGACCACGCGCAAGAAGGCCGAATCGTTGTGCGGATTGTCCATCAACTGCAAATAGGCAATCGCGTGCTTGACCTCGGCGCGCTGGAAGTAGCGCTGGCCGCCATACACGTGATACGGAATCGCGGCCGAAAACAACGCGTGTTCGATCACGCGCGACTGCGCATTCGAGCGGTACAAGATCGCGATTTCGCTGCGCGAAGCGCCATCGGCGATCAGGCTTTTCGCCTCTTCGATGATCCACTGCGCTTCCTGCAAGTCGGAACTGGCCTCATACACGCGCACCTGCTCGCCATGGCCCGCGTCCGTGCGCAGATTCTTGCCCAGACGCTTGCTGTTGTTTGCGATCAGTACGTTGGCGCTGTCGAGGATGTGGCCATGCGAGCGGTAGTTCTGCTCGAGCTTGATCAAGTTCTTGACCTGGAACTCGTGCTCAAAGGCGCTCATATTGCCCACGTTGGCGCCGCGGAACGCGTAGATGCTCTGGTCATCGTCGCCGACGGCAAACAGGGCGCCGCCATCGCGGCTGCCGTGGCCGGCCAGCAATTTGAGCCAGTTGTATTGCAAGTTGTTCGTGTCCTGGAACTCGTCCACGAGAATATGGCGGAAACGCGCCTGGTAGTGTTCGCGCAGCGGCTGGTTGCGGCTCAGCAATTCATACGTGCGCAGCAGCAATTCCGCAAAATCGACGACGCCTTCGCGCTGGCACTGGTCGTCGTACAGCTGGTACAGCTCGACCATCTTGCGCTCGTGCGCGTCGTACGCTTCCACATCCGTGGCCCGCAAGCCCTGGTCCTTGGCATTGTTGATGAAATACATCACCGTCTTCGGCGGGAATTTTTCATCATCGATGTTGTTTGCCTTCAACAAGCGCTTGATCACCGACAATTGATCCTGCGAGTCGAGGATCTGGAACGTTTGCGGCAAGGCCGCGTCGCGGTAGTGCGTGCGCAGCAAGCGGTTGCACAGGCCGTGGAAGGTACCGATCCACATGCCACGCGTATTGATCGGCAGCATGGCCGACAGGCGCGTGAGCATTTCCTTGGCGGCTTTATTGGTAAACGTCACGGCCAGGATGCCGGGTGGCGATACCTGCTGGGTCTGGATCAGCCACGCGATGCGGGTGGTCAGCACGCGGGTCTTGCCCGAACCGGCGCCCGCCAGGATCAGCGCATGCTGCGCCGGCAAGGTGACGGCAGCCAATTGTTCGGGATTGAGGTTGTGAAGAAGATTTTGCATCCCGTGATTATACCGGCATGGCTAAAAATACTGTGCATTTGTCCAGCGGTCGCGGCATTTTACCCACGCGCGCTACAATCGCCATCCCGACACCGCAGCCTGCATCCCATGACACCACCGACCCACCTCGACGGCGCCCGCGTACTGGCCTGGGCCTGGTCCGACCTGCCCTTCGGCCACATCACCAACGAGCATGGTGGCGCCCCCACCGCCATCCACGGCCTGGCCGTGTGCCGCTACGCAGACGAAGCGCGCGTCTACCGTTTCAGCTGCGATGCGCAGTGGGAAACGGTGCAGGATGACGTGTATGCCAGCGAGGACGACGCCAGGAAGCAGTTGCCGGCGCAATACCGCGCCGTGGCCGCCACCTGGAATCTTGCTTAGCGCACCAGCTTCGCCTTGCCTTCGCTGAGCGCCTGGGCGATTACCTGGCGCGTGGTCTTGTCGGCGATCTTGACGACTTTTTCCTGCTGGCGGCCCAGGTCGCCCATTTGCTTGCCCAGCGCTTCCATCGGCTTGCTGCGCTGCTCCATCTGGCGCGACATCTGCTCCACTTTCTCGGCCTCGCGCTCGTGCACGTCGGCGATGCGGTCGTTGATCTCTTCCATCTCTTCCTGCGCATCTTCCATCTGCTGCTGCAGGTGTTCCACGTCGCGCTCGGCCGCGCGGCGCGCCGTGTCGCTCGTCGCCAGCGCCTGGCGGCGCGAGGCGTCACCGAGCTTGCGGCCCAGCTCCTGCTGCTGGCGGCCCAGCGCGCGCAGCTGTTCCGACTCGCGCGCGCTGCCTTTTTCCAGGCTGCGGGCACCCATCTTGCGGCCCATTTCGCCCATGGCCTTGCCATGCGCGCCCATTTGATCGCCGAGCGCGCTCATCTCCTTGCCGAGCTGTTTCGAAGGCTGCCATGCCGTGCGCACCTTGCCCAGCAAGGCCGCATCCTGCAGCACATAGGCCTGCCCCTGGTCGCGGAACCACAGGAACGGTCCATTGATCGAGCGCTTGAGCTTTTCCACCTGCTGCGAATGAATATCGCTGTCGACGACGATGACGCCCTCGCTATCCGTGGCGCCATCGACGAGCGCATAGCTTTCGCCCCTGTCGATCGAACGGCTGACCTGCACGCTGGGTGCGGCCGGCGGGACAGGCGGCGTGGGCGGCTGCGGCGGCTGCACAGCCAGCGCACTGCCGCCAAGCAGGATACCGGCCAGGCTGAGGATCAAACGGTAGGAAGTGGACATGGCTGCCTCGTCGCAAAAGTAGTGGAGCATTGACTTTAGCGGCGGATGGAGCACGGCTCCAGCGCGGTGCGACAGGCTGCAAAAAGACCGGCCTGGATGGCAGACACGGACGATGGATGGAGGCCGGGCAAAAAAAACGGAGGCCGCAGCCTCCGCAAAAACGCCGTGGTACGGCGTATTTACATTAGTACAAGACGACGGAGCGGATCGATTCGCCGCTCTTCATCAGGTCGAAGCCCTGGTTGATGTCGTCGAGCTTCAGGCGGTGCGTGATCAAATCGTCGATGTTGAGCTTGCCTTCCATATACCAGTCGACGATCTTCGGTACGTCCGTGCGTCCCCGTGCGCCACCGAAGGCGGAACCTTTCCACACGCGTCCCGTCACCAGCTGGAATGGACGGGTGGAAATTTCCTGGCCGGCCGCCGCCACGCCGATGATGATGGACTGGCCCCAGCCCTTGTGGCAGCACTCGAGCGACTGGCGCATGGTGGTGGTGTTGCCGATGCATTCAAACGAATAGTCGGCGCCGCCGTCCGTCAGCTGCACGATCGTGTCGACGACGTTTTCCACCTCATTGGCGTTGACGAAATGCGTCATGCCGAACTTGCGCGCGATGGCCTGACGGGCCGGGTTGATGTCGACGCCGATGATCTTGTCCGCGCCGACCATCTTGGCTGCCTGGATCACATTCAAGCCGATGCCGCCCAGGCCGAACACGACCACGTTAGCGCCCGCCTCGACCTTGGCCGTGAACAGCACGGCACCCACGCCGGTGGTGACGCCGCAGCCGATGTAGCAGACCTTGTCGAATGGCGCGTCTTCGCGGATCTTCGCCAGAGCGATTTCCGGCACGACGATGTAGTTGGAGAACGTGGACGTGCCCATGTAATGGAAGATGGGCTTGCCGTCGATGGAAAAGCGCGAGGTGGCGTCCGGCATCAGGCCGCGGCCCTGGGTCGAGCGGATCGACTGGCACAAGTTGGTTTTTTGCGACAGGCAGAATTTGCACTGGCGGCATTCCGGCGTGTACAGGGGAATGACGTGGTCATCTTTTTTCAGGCTTTTCACGCCCGGGCCCACGTCGACGACGATGCCGGCGCCTTCATGGCCCAGGATGGACGGGAAGATGCCTTCCGGATCGGCGCCCGACAGGGTGTAGTAATCGGTATGGCAAATGCCCGTGGCCTTGATCTCGACCAGTACCTCACCCTCGCGCGGGCCGGCCAGGTCGACTTCTTCGATGGTCAAAGGCGCGCCGGCCTTCCATGCAATCGCTGCTTTGGTTTTCATGTGTGTCCTGTGCTGTGTATGGTTGAACCGGGCGCGCCAAGGCGCCGTATCGCCACATCATAGCAAAGCAGGCGCCAGTAAAACGCTTACTTGGTTTTCGCGCGGTTCAAGAACGCCCCATGCAAGCCGTTCAGGGTTTCCTCGGCCAGCAGCAGCTGGCTGGCGATTTCATTGATCTTGCGGCGGCTGGAACGGGCATGGTCGCGCAGCACTTCGAAAGCCGTGTTGCGGTCCGTCTGGAACTTGCCCATCAGCAAACCGACTGCCAGGCTCGTTTCGCGGCCGGCGGCCAGCGCCGCGTTCAGGTTCAGTTCGGTGCGGCGCAGCTGGCGGATTTCGTCCGCGCGCGCCAGGCCCGCTTCGAACGCGGGCATCAAGCGGCCTTCGTCGACGGGTTTCACCACATAGCCGACGGCGCCGTAGGCCGCCGCCTGCTTGCCCGACTCGCTGTCGCCGCTGCCGGACAGGAACATGAACGGCACAGCCGTCTCGCCATGCAGGCGCTTGGCCAGTTCCAGGCCGGACATGCCCGGCATGTGGATGTCGAGCAAGGCCAAGTCCGGCTCGCGCTGGGCGATCAGCTGCAGCGCCACTTCGGCCGAATGGGCCAAGGCTGTTTCGTAGCCGGCATGGCGCAGGACTTCGCCGAGGAACTCCAACAGGAGCTGGTCATCGTCAACGATCAGGATAAGGCGTTTCGCGGCGGCTGGCTGGCTCATGGGTGGGGGACCTCGGTAATGAATGATGTTCTTATTATATGCCGATTATTCGCCCAAACCAGCCTTGCACGCCACTGTTCATGCCGCAAACAATTGATTGAATTGCTGCACCGCAATATCCACATCGTCCGCCTGGTAGACACTGCTGATCGCCGCCACCATGTCGGCACCGCGCGCGGCCAGCGGAGCGGCGTTCTCCGGCGTCATGCCGCCGATCACCACGCAAGGCAAGGCGATCTCGCGTTTCGCCTGCAGCACGATGTCGAGCGGTGTCGTGACCGGATACTTTTTCACCAGCGATGGATAAAAGCCGCCGAAGGCCACATAGCTGGCGCCGCCCGCCTCCGCCGTTCGTGCCAATGCCATGTCGCCATAGCAGGAAGCGCCGACGATCTTGTCCTTGCCCAGGCGCGTGCGCACCTGTGCCACGGACGCATCCGTGCCGCCCACGTGCACGCCGTCCGCGTCGAGCTCTTCGCACAGCTCGATGAAGTCGTTGATGATGAAAGGCACGCCATACTTGCGGGCCAGGTCCAGCAAGGCGCCCGCCTGCTCGCGCCGCTGATCCGCTTCCGCGCTCTTGTGGCGGTATTGCAGGAAGGCCACGCCTTCCTGCAAGGCTTGCTCGCTCACGTCGAGCAGGCGGTCGGTGTCGTCCCAGTTCGGGGTGACCAGATACAGTCCACGCATGATATTTCCCTTATTGAATGAATCGTTGCGGCATCAGCTGGCCTGGCGCAATCGCATACGCGCCAGCCAGGGCCGCATGGCAATAGCATTGTGCGCCATCGAGCGCCTCTTGCATCGGCACGCCTTGCGCCAGGCGCGCCGCGATGGCGGACGCCAAAGTGCAGCCGCTGCCGTGAAATTCGCCGGGCAAGCGCGGCCAGCGCCACGCGTGCTCCCTGCCATCGGCGTCAAACCAGCGGTTGACGATCACCTCGCCTTCGCCATGGCCGCCCGTCACCAGCACGTTCCGGCAGCCTTGCGCAAGTAAATTGTCTGCGCCACCGAGGGCCAGCGCTTCCGGCCCGTTCGGTACGATGACGGTCGTCACCGGCAGCAAGGGCACCAGCGCCAGCACGGCATCGCCCCGGCTGAGCACGTCGCCATGGCCGCTGGCCAGCACGGGGTCGAGCACGACAGGCAAGTCCGGCCGAATCAGCCGCAATTGCGCGATCAGTTGCGCGATGACGGCCGCATTCGCGGCGCTGCCGGGAATGCCGATCTTCACGGCATCGATGCTGATCTTGTCGATCAGCGCCTGCGCCTGGCGGCGCAGCAATTCCGGCGCCACCGGCTCGACGCCAAAGACCCTGTCGTTGTCCTGCACCGTCAAGGCCGTGATGACGGGCAAGGCATGCGCGCCCTGCGCCGCAATGGCCACGATATCGGCGGCGATGCCGGCGCCGCCCGACGGATCAAGACCGGAAAACACGAGCACAGTGTGGCGCATCGGCATCGTCACGCCAGGCGGCCCGCCATCGGCGACGATGGCGACGCGGCAAATTTACGGGGCATGCGTCCCGCCAGAAACGCTTCGCGTCCGGCCCGCACGGCCAGCTTCATCGCGTGCGCCATGCGCACGGGGTCGCGCGCTCCGGCAATGGCCGTATTCATCAGCACGCCATCGCAGCCGAGTTCCATGGCAATGGCCGCATCCGACGCCGTACCCACGCCGGCATCGACGAGCACGGGCACTTTCGCCTGGTCGATGATCAGCGACAAATTCCACGGATTCAAAATGCCCATGCCCGAGCCGATCAGGGACGCGAGCGGCATGACGGCCACGCAGCCGATATCTTCCAGAATCTTCGCCTGGATCGGGTCGTCGCTGCAGTAGACCATCACGTCAAAGCCATCCTTGACCAGCGCCTCGGCCGCGATCAAGGTTTCCGGCATGTGCGGGAACAGGGTCTTCTCGTCACCGAGCACTTCGAGTTTCACCAGATTGCGTCCGCCCAGAAGCTCGCGCGCCAGTTGCAGGGTGTAGACAGCGTCCTTGGCGTTGTAGCAGCCGGCCGTGTTCGGCAAAATCGTGTACTGGTCCGGCGGCACGACATCGAGCAGGCTGGGCGCGTTCGGGTCCTGCCCGATATTCACGCGCCGGATCGCCACCGTGATGATCTGCGCCTCGGCCGCATCCGTCGCTTCGCGCGTCTGCGGTAAATCCTTGTACTTGCCGCTACCGACCAGCAAGCGCGATTGATACTGTTTGCCTGCGATGGTCAGCAGGTCGTTGTTATTACTGTTCATTGCTTTTTCCTTAGTTCAGCCGCCGCCGATGGCGCGGACTATTTCCACTTGATCCTGGGTTTGCAAGACCTGCCCCTGCCACGCCTTGCGCGGCACGACATTGCGGTTGACGGCCAGCGCCAGCGCCTGGTTTTCCAGCGACAGCGCGGCGATCAGTTGGTCCAGGGTTTGCCCCGGCGGCACCTGGTGCGGTGCGCCGTTGAGCGTGATGTTGATGAATGCAGGCATCACGCTCTCCCTCAGACTTTGCGGTACAGCTCGGCGCCGTTCTTGATGAATTCGATGGCCTTGATTTCCATGCCCTGCTTGAGCGCCTTGTCTTCCGCGATGCCCATGCCGGCCGCGTATTCGCGCACTTCCTGCGTGATCTTCATCGAGCAGAAATGGGGGCCGCACATGGAGCAGAAATGCGCCACCTTGGCCGAATCCTTGGGCAGGGTTTCATCGTGGAATTCACGCGCCTTGTCCGGGTCCAGGCCGATGTTGAACTGGTCATCCCAGCGGAATTCAAAGCGGGCTTTCGACAGCGCGTTGTCGCGGATTTGCACGCCCGGATGGCCCTTGGCCAGGTCGGCCGCGTGCGCCGCAATCTTGTACGTGATGATGCCGTCCTTGACGTCCGCCTTGTTGGGCAGGCCCAGGTGTTCCTTCGGCGTCACGTAGCACAACATGGCCGTGCCATACCAGCCGATCATGGCAGCGCCAATGCCGGACGTGATGTGGTCGTAGCCGGGCGCGATATCGGTCGTCAATGGCCCCAAGGTATAGAACGGCGCTTCGCCGCACTGTTCCAGCTGCAAGTCCATGTTTTCCTTGATCAGCTGCATCGGTACGTGGCCAGGCCCCTCGATCATCACTTGCACGTCGTGCTTCCAGGCGACTTGCGTCAGCTCACCCAGGGTTTTCAGTTCGCCCAGCTGCGCCTCGTCGTTGGCATCGTAGATGGAGCCGGGACGCAAGCCGTCGCCCAGCGAGAACGACACGTCGTACGCTTTCATGATTTCGCAAATCTCTTCGAAATGCGTGTACAGGAATGATTCCTGGTGGTGTGCCAGACACCATTTCGCCATGATGGAGCCGCCGCGCGAGACGATGCCCGTCAGGCGCTTGGCTGTCATCGGCACATAGCGCAGCAGCACGCCCGCGTGGATGGTGAAGTAATCGACGCCCTGCTCGGCCTGCTCGATCAGGGTGTCGCGGAAGATTTCCCAAGTTAAATCTTCGGCCTTGCCATTGACCTTTTCCAGTGCCTGGTAGATGGGCACGGTGCCGATCGGCACGGGGCTGTTGCGCACGATCCATTCGCGCGTCTCGTGGATGTGCTTGCCGGTCGACAGATCCATCACGTTATCGCCGCCCCAGCGGATGGCCCAGGTCATCTTTTCCACTTCCTCGCCGATCGACGAGGTGACGGCCGAGTTGCCAATATTCGCGTTGATTTTCACGAGGAAATTGCGGCCGATAATCATCGGCTCGACTTCCGGATGGTTGATGTTGGCGGGGATGATGGCGCGGCCGCGGGCAATTTCCTCGCGCACGAATTCCGGCGTGATCTCGGCCGGGATGCTGGCGCCAAACGACTGGCCCGGATGCTGGCGGCCCATCAGGTCGGCTAGGCGCTCGCCCATGGGACCGGACGCTTTCAGCTCACGCAAATATTCCTGGCGGCGCATGTTTTCGCGGATGGCCACGAATTCCATTTCCGGCGTGATGATGCCCTGGCGCGCGTAGTGCATTTGCGTCACGTTCTTGCCGGCGATGGCGCGGCGCGGCTTGCGGTGCAGGTTGAAACGCAGCTCGGCCAGCTTCGGGTCCGCCAGGCGGGCGATGCCGTAGTCGGAGGTCGGGCCCGGCAATTCTTCCGTATCGGCACGTTCGACGATCCACGGCAGGCGCGGCGTGTCGAGGCCCGAGCGGATGTCGATCTGCACGTCCGGGTCCGTGTACGGGCCGGAAGTGTCGTAGACGTAGATCGGCGGGTTCTTTTCGCCGCCGAACGACGCTTCCGTGTCGGACTGGCTGATCTCGCGCATGGGCACGCGGATGTCGGGGCGGCTGCCTTCAACATAGATCTTGCGCGAATTGGGCAGTGGCGCGATGGCGGCTTCGTCGACCGTGGCGGTGGCGGAGAGGAATTTCGGGTTGGCGTTCATTTTGGCTCCTTGGCTAGACTATTTTTAAGCCTGGAGCCAGCTAAGGAGGTTCGGCTGCGCGCACGCGGAAAAGCGGGGTGCGTTCATCCTAAAGCTTCCCTTCGCTGGCATTATCCAGATCAGGTTCGGAGGGTATTTCTCACCCGCGCTTGCACTGTGTTTCCACAGCGAAAGGCAGGACCCCTAGCGTTTGCCGCCTTGCGGCAGCGAGCCAATTATACGCGGTTCACGCCGCGCGGCCAGATGATTTCTTGCAGGTGTCGTCTTTGTACATCGCTCTACTTCTTCTTACCCCAGCGCCAGCTGGTCGGTTCACCCTTCAGCTGGCAGATGAAAATGAGCACGGCAACGATGGCCACTTCATAGACGATGTAGCCCACGAGCATGGTCTGCGGCGGGAACAGGAAAGCGCCGCAGGCGAACAGCGCCAGCGCGGCCAGGAACACCAGCCAGCCCTGCCACGTGATGGGCAAGCCCCAGCCCCAGCCATAGGTCTTGGCGGGGAACCAGTATTGCGGCGTTGATTTGTCAGTCATGATTTTTCCTGGTCAGTATCGATAGCACCCAGTATAAATCAGGCAATGCGATGGCGCTCCGTGACATCGAGGCCGATGCCGCGGTAGCCGATGAAGCGGCTGCCATTGTCGAACATCGGTTCGCCGCTCACTTGCAGGTACTGCGTGCTGCCGTCGAGATTGGCGCGGCTGTAGATGAAATCGAGAAACGGTTCGCGCGCGGCAATTTTTGCGTCGAGCAAGGCGCGCTCGGTGGCATTCCAGCGCTGCGGCTCTTGCTCGCTGCCGATGCCCAGCATTTCAGCCACGGGACCGGAAAAGCGCGTCAGGTTTCCCTGCGCATCCTGTTCCCAGTACCAGTCGGACGACAGTTCCGTGAAGCGCTGGAAGCGCGCTTCGCTTTCGCGCAGCTCCGCCGTGCGCTCTTCCACCATCTGCTCGAGCGACTTGTTGTATTCGGCCAGCTTCTGGTACAGCAGGCGCACTTCGAGCATGTTGTGGATGCGCGTCTTGACTTCCACCAGGTCGAACGGCTTGCTGACGAAGTCCTTGGCGCCCGCTTGCAGCGCGCGCAGCTTGTGGCCGGGCTGGGCCGTGATCACCAGCACGGGCAGATAGCTGCCCGCCTCGATGTCGCGCAAGCCTTCCATGACCTCGAAGCCATCCATTTCCGGCATCTGCAAGTCGAGCAGGATCAGGTCGTAGCGGTGCTGCTGGTGCAGCGCGCGCACGGCTTGCGGGTCCATGGTGGACGTGATGCGCGTATAACCGGCATTGCGCAGCACCTGTTCCAGCAGCATGACATTGGCCTCCTGGTCATCGACGATGAGGATGCTGGCGTTCAGGATCTCGGTGGCTTGAAGCATGGCGGTATTCCTAAAAATAAATGCTGAATTAGCGTACTGCGTGAATGTCGTCGGCCAGGCCGTGCGCGGCCGCATGGTGCAGGGCCACGTCGAGCGCATCCATGAATTCGACGACCTTGATCGGCTTGGTCAGGTAGCGGAAGAAGCCCGCTTCCAGGCCCTTCTCGATGTCGCGCGGCACGGCGTTGGCCGACAGGGCCATCACGGGAATATGGCTCGTCAGCGGGTCGTCGTGCAGGATATGCAGGGCGCCGAAACCGCTGATGCCGGGCAGGTTGATGTCCATCAAGATGACGTCCGGCTGATACGTGCGCGCCAGGTCGATGCCCAGGTGCGCATCGATGGCGGTCAGCAGCTTCAAATCGCTGCGGCGGGCGATCAATTGCTCCACCAGCGCCAGGTTGGCGGGATTGTCTTCCACGTACAGCAAGGTGCGCTGGCTTTCCTGCGGCTCCTGCACCTGCGGCAGCGCGTCGCCGTCGCCCAGCACCAGTGCCGGCGCGCTGCTGGCGGCCAGCTCGAACCAGAACGTGGTGCCCACGCCGACCGTGCTGTCGACGCCAATGGTGCCGCCCATCAATTCGACCAGTTGCTTGGTGACGACGAGGCCGATGCCCGTACCCTCCTCCGTGCTGTTTTCCTGGCCCAGGCGGTTGAAGGGCTGGAACAGCTGGGCCACCTGGCCCGCATCGAGACCGGCGCCGCTGTCGCGCACGCTCACGCGCACACGCTCGCCATGCCGGCTGCATTCGACGGTGACGGCGCCGCCGCCCTGGTTGTACTTGATGGCGTTCGACAGCAGGTTGACCATCACCTGTTTCACGCGCGTGCGGTCCGCATGCACATAAAATGCCTGGCCGCAGCGGGGGAAATGCATGCGGATGCCGCGCTTTTCCGCCTGCGGCGCGATCATCGCCTGGCAATCCTGCAGCACGTCGAGCAGCGACATCGCTTCCTGCGACAAGGTGACCTTGCCCGATTCGATCATGGCCAGGTCGAGGATTTCATTGATCAGGCGCAGCAGATACCAGCCACCCTTGAGGATTTGTTCGATCGAGCGCTGCTGCGGCACGGTGGGCGGCGGCACGTCGGAGGCCATCAGCTGCGCAAAGCCCAGCACGGCATTCAGCGGCGTGCGCAATTCGTGGCTCATGCTCGACAGAAATTCGGACTTGGCGCGGTTGGCCTTTTCCGCCACCTGGCGCGCCTTCTTCAACTCCGCATTGTTGGTCTCGACCAGCGAGCGCGTGTACGCCTGCTGCTCCTGCAGGCGCTGGTCCAGCAAGGCCTGTTCCGCCTCGACCTGCTTGCGAGCCGTGTTGTCCGTGCCGATCAGCAAGTAACCGATGACCTTGCTTTGCGCATCGCGCAAGGCCGTCACGGAGACGATGGCGGGGAAACGGCTGCCATCCTTGCGGATGTAGGTCAGTTCATAGATGTCTTCGATGCCGCGCGTGGCCTTGAACACGAGCGCTTCCACGCCAGGCGTGATGACGGTGTCGAGTTCGGCACTGAGGGCGGCGGCGCGCGCAACGATTTCCTGCGCATCAGAAATACCGGCCGGCGTCAGCTTGTCGACCACGTCGCTCGCCGCATAGCCCAGCATGCGTTCGGCGCCCACGTTGAAAATCTGGATCACGCCCTGCGCATCGGTGGCGATGCACGAGAAATTGGCGCTGTTGAAAATCGCATCCTGCAAGGCGCCCGCCTTGAGCAGCTGGCGCGGCAGGCTGGCCGCCAGGGTGCGGCGGTACAGCGCCACGAGCAGCATCAGCAGCAAGAAGACCAGCGCGTCGATGACGCAGGCCGTTTCAAACGGCGCGCGCCAGGCCAGCAGGCCGATGGCCAGCAGCACGATGGCACTGAACGAAAACGCCAGCGCCATGGGCCAGCGCGATGGTGCGCGCGGGGGAATGTTTTCAACAGATTGCATGGGGTAGCCCGGACTGTGACAACGATAAAAGAGAAGATGCGGTGTTCAGCGCGTCTGGCGCTGGCGCACATCCGACAGCAGGCGCGTGAATTCCTTCTTCACCACGCCATAGCATTCGCACACATGGCCTTCGAGACCGGCGCGGTCCAGCACGGAAATATGGCCACGTCGGTAGCTGATGAAGCCCCGCGTCTGCAAACGCCCGGCCGCTTCCGTCACGCCTTCGCGGCGCACGCCCAGCATGTTGGCAATCAACTCCTGTGTCATCGTCAACTCGCGGTTCGGCAGGCGGTCCATGGTCAGCAGCAGCCAGCGGCACAGCTGCTGTTCCACCGTATGGTGGCGGTTGCACACGGCCGTCTGCGACATTTGCGTGATCAGCGCTTGCGTATAGCGCAGCAGCAAGCGCATGACGGGACCGGCGCGGTCGAATTCCTCCATCAGCAAATGCGCCTTCAGCCGGTAGCCGACGCCGCCCGTCTGCACGACGGCGCGGCTCGGCGTCGAATTGCCGCCCATGAACAGCGACACGCCCACGACACCCTCATTGCCGACGCCGGCAATTTCCGACGAGCCGCCGTTTTCCAGCAGGTAGTGAATGGAAACGATGGCCGTGGTGGGGAAATACACATGCTGCAGCTTGTCGCCCGAATCGTAGATCACGTCACCGAGCAGCATCGGCACTTGCTCCAGGTGAGGGGCCAGGCGCGCGAAATCAGCGTCGAGCATGGCGGCGAGCAAATGGTTTTGATTCGGGTTGTGCAGCTGGGCATGCGGACTCGACATGGGCAGGTTTCCTGTTTTCCAGTCGTCAGCTAGGGGATCGATGAAAGGCGTCCGAACGAGGGGCGCCATGTGGTGCAGCGTAACACAGCGCTGGCACAGTGACCCGACTATATTTCTTGTCGGCATTGCCGTCCGTTCGGTAGCGAACGGACGGCATTTCGTCGCGCCCCCTACAGTCAGTCACTGCCCGGCCTGCCTGATCATGGATCGGCACCGGCGCTGCCACGGGACCACCATGCAATCATTCTTCAAACGCATCTCCATTTCCGTTTCCACCTCGGCCCTGCTCACGCTGGCGTTCGGACTGTGCCTGACGGCCCTGTGCTACGCCTCGGCGCGCCAGATCGAGGCGGAGAGCGCCCGGTTGCTGCTGCAGTACCACGCCAGCGGCCACACCTTGGGCGCCGCCCTGCTGCCGGCCAAAGGCATGGGCCTGGACGCCAGCCATCGCGGTTCGCTGTACGTGCTGCTCGGTGGAATGCTGTCGAGCCTGCTGGCGGCCGCATACGTGTATCAGCTGGTCTCGCGCAATTCCGTGATTGCCCGCATCACGGGCGAACGCACGGCGGCGCTGCAGTTCGCCAATTTGCGCCTGTCCGAAGACATCGCCGCGCGCATGCACAATGAAAAGTCGCTACGGCTGCGCGAACGCATCATCGAAGTGTCGGCCAACGCCATCATCCTGTGCAGCGCCGACGCGCCCGGCTACCTGATCGAGTACGTCAACCCCGCCTTCGAACGCATCACCGGCTATGCGGCCGGCGAAGTCATCGGCCAGCGCCTGGAAGACTTGCAGGGGCCGGAACAAGGGCGGCAAGACATGCACGCCATTACGGCGGCCCTGCGCGAACAGCGCGAAGGCAAGGCTATCGTGCGCAATTTCCGCAAGGATGGCAGCTGCTACTGGAGCGAGCTGTTCGTCGCGCCCGTGCGCGACGATGGCGATGGCCCCGTCAGCCACTTTGTCGTGGCGCAATACGACATCAGCAGCGTCATGCGTTTCGAACAGGAACTGGAATTCCAGGCCAGGCACGATATCCTGACGGGCCTGGCCAACCGTGCCCTGCTGCGCGAACGGCTGGAACAGGCGATGGCCGTGACACGGCGCAGCGGCCAGCCCCTGTGGGTGGTCTTCATCGACCTCGACCGCTTTAAATTCGTCAACGATACCCTGGGCCACGACGCGGGCGACCTGGTGCTGAAAAACGTGGCCGAGCGCCTGCGCGACGCCACGCGCGAAGTCGACACGGTGGCGCGCCTGGGCGGCGACGAATTCGTGCTGCTGCTGCCCCAGCATGGTAATGGCGAACCGGGCGCCGCCATCCTGCAGCGCATCCAGGATGCCGTGGCGCAGCCGCTGCAACTGGGCGAATATGAATTTTTTCTCAGCTGCTGCATGGGCGTGGCCGTGTATCCCGACGATGGCCAAAATGCCGACACCCTGATCAAGCATGCCGACATCGCCATGTACCGCGCCAAGGAACAGGGACGCGGCCACTGGCAGTTCTATGCCTCGAGCATGAATGCGGGCACCCTGGAGCGGCTGGAACTGGAGAGCGAGTTGCGCCACGCCCTGGAACGGGGGCAGTTCCACCTCGAATACCAGCCCCAGCTGGACCTGGCCAGCGGCGCCGTGGTCGGCATGGAAGCGCTGCTGCGCTGGCAACATCCGCAGCTGGGGCGTGTTCCCCCTGCCAGCTTCATCGGACTGGCTGAGGAAATGGGCTTGATCACCCCCATCGGCGACTGGGTGCTGCGCACGGCATGCGCCCAGGCGCGCGCGTGGCAACTGGCCGGCCATGGCCCGCTGCGCCTGGCCGTCAACCTGTCGGCGCGGCAATTCAAGCAAAAGAATTTGCTGCACGCGGTGGCGCAGGTGCTGGCGGACACGGGACTCGCCGCGGCCCACCTCGAATTGGAATTGACGGAAAGCATGGTCATGCATGACGTGGAGCAAGCCACGGCCATCATGGCCAAGCTGAAGGCGCTGGGCGTGCAACTGTCGATCGACGACTTCGGCACCGGCTATTCCAGCCTGGCCTACCTGCGCCACTTCCCCATCGACGTGCTGAAAATCGACAAAACCTTCGTCAGCGACATCACGCACAGCATGGACGACGCGGCCATCGTGCACGCCATCATTTCGCTGGCGCACAGCCTGCGCCTGAAAGTCATCGCGGAAGGCGTGGAAACGGAACAGCAGCTGGCCTTCCTGCGCCGGCACGGCTGCGACCAGATGCAGGGCTACCTGTTCAGCCGCCCGCTGGCCGCCGCCGCCTTCGAGACACTGCTGCTCGAAGGCAGCATGCTGCCCGCTTAGCGCAAAGGTTTAAAACGCGTGGCGCAGGCCGACGTTGAAGGCGCGGTTGCCCGTGCCCACTTCCGTGGCATTGCCCACCATGTAGGCGGCGTCGTTGCGGTTGCGGATGTGCGCGTAAGCAACATACACTTTGCTGCGCTTGGACAAGGCATACGTGGCGCCGATGGCCAGCTGCCGCGCATCGCGGTTGGCGGCGTCGCGGTCATCCTTGTGCACGTACGAAGCCAGCAAGGTCGTCGCGCCGAGCGGCACGGATACGCCGACGATGGCGTCGCGGCTGTCCGTCGACTGGGCCGGCGCCTGCGCCGCGCCATACGGGTTTTCCCCGAAGAACATGGTGCTGCCGTCGCCCGTGTTGCGGCCATAACCGGCAAACGCGGTGGCCACGCCGAAGTTGTAGTTACCGGCCAAAATCGTGTTGTTCACGTCGGCCTTGCCCGGCTCGCCGGCACGGCTCTGGCGCGCCAGGCGCAAGGTCAAGGGACCGTTGACATAGCCGAGGGCCAGGCCCAGCGAGCGCTGGTCGGCCGCCACACCCGTGTGTTCGCCAAAGCCGTACATGACGGTGGCCGTCACGCCGCGCATTTCAGGCGAGGTGTAGCGCACGGTATTGTCGATGCGCGTGGCCGAATAGCCGGCCAGGTTGGTTGCCGCGCCGGCAAAGCCGCCTTCGAACGGGTCGGCCACGTCGGTCAGCGCCTGGCTTTGCAGGTTGTACTGGCGCCCCACGGTCAGCATGCCCAGCGGGCTGTCGATGCCGACGAAAGCCTGGCGGCCGAACAATTGCCCCGCCTGGTCGGAGCGGCCCGTGTCGCTCAGGACACCCGCTTCCAGCGTGAACACGGCTTGCAAGCCATTACCCAGGGACTCGGTGCCGCGCAAGCCCAGGCGCGAGCCGGCCGATATGCCGCTGGTGAGCTTGCTGATGCCGCCTTCCTGCACCAGGCCGGCGTCCATCAATCCATACATGGTGACTGAAGACGGATCAACTGACGACTGGGCGTGGGCGGCAGGCAAGGCGCCCAGGGTGGCGATGGTCGAAACGAGGCCGACGGTGATCGAGATTTTTTTCATGCGGGTTTCCTTGTATAAGCGAAACCAGGAAAGCGCGCGGCCATGGCGCGGCCACAGGCGCCAAGGCGCGCTGGGGAGTGCCGTATCGAAAGACGACGGACCAGGCAGCAAGATTCCTGGCTAAGCTGTGGCGGCAGCGGCGTGCAATGAGCCGCGTTGATTCCGCCGTGAATGGTGCACCGCTGGCGGTGCGCGTGGCTCAGGCGCCCGGCCCGAAGGGGACGCGCTGAAAGTGGCTGGCATCGCAGATGCGCTGGCCCTGAGACGCGGACGAGTGTTGGATATGAAACGTTGATACAACCGCGTCTGCTGGCGCCGTCCGCAAGGATGGGGCAGGAGGCACCGAGGCCGGCATTATAGCATCGGCAGCGCCTCTACCCCCCGTTCTGTTGCAGGAAAACGACTCGCCAGGCCGCCAAAACACGGCGTTGTCGCCGGGCAAGATGACGCATGCCGACCAGGCAAATGCTATTGCAGCAACGGTGCGACTGCCGCAGGCTTGCGCGCCGCGGCGGCCGCCTTCAGCAAGCTCAGCACCGCTTTATTTTCCGGCGTCGATTCCCGGTCCCGCGCCATCTTCAACACGGGGAACTCGCCGCCCAGCGGATCGGCGCCCAGGCTCAGCAACAGCTTGACCATCGCCGCGTCGCCATTTTCGACGGCCGCCAGCAAGGGCGGCAGATAACCGCCGGTGACGATGGGCGCGCCCATCGCGGCCAGGCGGGCGACCCAGTCGTGCCGCTGGCTGCGCACCGCATGCCACAGCAGCGTCTCCTTTTCCAGACGCCGCGAATCGAGCGCCGCCTGCTGTCCCTTGTAAGAAACTTCGGCGGCGGGTCCGACTTGCTGCCATGGCATGCCGGGCACCACCAGTTGGCGCAGCACGTCCTCGGACGCCGGCTGGTAGTTGTACATGGCGCGCATCGCAGCGTCGAGCCAGCGGTCATTTCCCTTCGCGTCATGCCGGGGCACGCGCTGCTTGAGCCAGTCCAGCGCGCCGGCGTTGCCCGCTTCGGCGGCATAGGCGTACAGCGACTTTTCCTGCTCATCAGTATTTGGCGTGGTGCCGGTGGCCAGCATTTTATCGAGCACTTCGGTGCCGCGCGTCAGGCGCAGCAAGGGCCCCCATAGCAAAGAATCGGCCAGCGGCCGTTCCGCTGGCTGCGCAGCCCCGCCTTTCTTGGCCTTTTTCTCTGCCAGGTACTGGTCTACCAGCAAATAGGGCCGGCCCGCGCCTGCGTCGAGCATGGCGATCATGCTGGCCGTACGTTCTTTCGCGTCGATCAATTCCGGCAAGATGCCCGCATCCTCCTGCTGCAAGGCGTATTCCAGCGGCGCCTGCGTGTGGTTTTCGCCGCCGTATTGCCGCACATCGGCGCCATGCGCCAGCAACAGGCGCACCATTGCGGCATTGCCGTACAGGGCAGCCAGATGCAGCGGTGCGGCGTGGTAAAGCGTATCGCCTTCGCCGAGCGGCACGCCGCGTTGCAACAGCAGCGTCATCATGCGCAGCTTGGCGGGCAACAGCGCGGCGTACTGCTCACGCAGCGCCTGGCGGCGCGCCTGCAGCGGCGCCTGCGCCAGTCGCTGCTGATCGTCGTCCTGCCGGGTTTGCGCATTCAGCCATGCCGCTTCGGCTTTGTACATGCTCGATGGAGGCGAAATCAAATAGTTCAGCAAGGGACTCCTGTCGAGCGCATAGGCGCCCGGCTCGGCGACGCCGGCCAGCAGCTTGCCAAAGGCAGCTTCGTCGCCCTCTTTGGCAGCCTTGAACAGCGCCGTCACCTCTGGCGTCGGCGGCAGCTTGTTGCGTGCCTCGCGCACATAATTGATCAAGCGTTCCATGCCATGCACCGAGACCTGCGGCAACGGCATGCCCACTTTCCATGCCCGCGCCAGCTGCTGCGCCTCGGCCTGTTGCGCCGCATTCAGTTTCTTTGTCCAGCGGGCCACGGCGTCGCCGGCGTCCGCCGCGCCGCCCGCCGCCGCCAACTGGCTCAGCATGGAAGCGAGCACATAGTCCTGCGGCACGCCCGCCTCCTCGCCATACAGCACGGCCAGCTGCAGCTGGGCCTTGGCAATGCCGCTTTCGGCGGCCTTGCGCAGCCAGCGGGCAGCCTGCTTTTCATCCAGGCCGCCCGTGCCTTTCCAGCACAGCAAACCCAGCTGGTAAGCGGCTTCCATGTCGCCACCCTCGGCGGCGCGGCGGTACCAATCCTGCGGCGAACGCTGTCCCGTCTGCGACGCCGCCGGCAGGGGCGCGCCGCGCTGCCAAAGGCCGGCCAGGCGCACGGCCTCGTCGACCTGGTCCGGCGACATCCTGTCACGGCGCGCCGGCAGGGACTTCTCCATCGCGGCCGCACCGCTCCACTCCTTGTCTTGCAGCGCCAGCAGGTTAAGTGCATACGACAGCACCCTGTCGACCGGCCCGCCTTCGCCCCGCTCATACATTTGTGCCAGGTCCTGCAGCGGCTTGCCCTCACCCTGCGCGGCCATGACGCCCAACCAGGGCCGCGCGCGCGATGGATTGAGCATGCGGCCCGGCGCGTATGCATACATGAAAACCAGCGCCTCCTGCGCGGCGCGATCGCCGCCCTTGGCCGCCAGCAGATACCAGCGCTCCGCTTCGACCTCGCTGCGCTCCACGTCCCGGCATCCTTTCTCGCCCATGTAGATATCGGCGAGGACTTTTTGCGCCTCGACATGGCCACCTTGCGCCGGTCCGCGCAATTGCGCAACGGCCTTGCTGCAGCGTCCATCCTGCAGAGCCGCCATCCCCTCCGGAACGCCGGCGCACGCGCCTCCGGCAGCCCATCCAGCGCCGAGCACGGCCAATTGCCACAATTTTTTCATGATTGCCTAAGCTTTCAAATAATGTTGCAAAGATGATAGCTTAGAAAAAATACAATGAAGCAATATTGCGCAATCGTGCGCGGCTTTTCGGGCCATCCAGGCCCGCTATTTGCTGCGCATGCTTTATGCACCCCTTATAATGGTTCCTTTTGCCAATCACACGCCAAATCATGGAATTAGCCAAGTCTTTCGAGCCCGCCGACATTGAACAATTCTGGCGCACCGAGTGGGAACAGCGCGGTTACTTCACCGCCACCCTCGATGCCGGAAAACCTTCCTTCAGCATCCAGTTGCCGCCGCCGAACGTCACCGGCACCCTGCACATGGGCCATGCGTTCAACCAGACCATCATGGATGGCCTGACACGCTACCACCGCATGCTGGGCCACAACACAGCCTGGATTCCCGGCACCGACCACGCGGGCATTGCCACGCAAATCGTCGTGCAGCGCCAGCTGGACGCGCAAAAGATTTCGCGCCATGACCTGGGCCGCGAGAAATTCGTGGAAAAAGTGTGGGAATGGAAAGAAAAATCCGGTTCCATCATCACCGGCCAGATGCGCCGCCTGGGCGCTTCGGCCGACTGGCAGCGCGAATACTTCACGATGGACGAGCCGCGCTCGAAAGTCGTCACCGACGTCTTCGTGCGCCTGTTCGAGCAAGGCCTGATCTACCGCGGCAAGCGCCTGGTCAACTGGGACCCCGTGCTGGGCACGGCGGTGTCCGACCTGGAAGTGGTGTCCGAGGAAGAAGACGGCTCCATGTGGTACATCAAGTACCCGCTGGCCGATGGCAGCGGCTTCCTGACGGTGGCCACCACCCGTCCTGAAACCATGCTGGGCGACGTGGCCGTGGCCGTCGATCCGACGGACGAGCGCTACCTGCCGCTGGTGGGCAAGATGCTCAAACTGCCGTTGACGGACCGCGAAATCCCCATCATCGCCGACGAATACGTCGACAAGGAATTCGGCACGGGCTGTGTCAAGATCACCCCGGCGCACGACATGAACGATTACGCCGTGGGCCAGCGCCATAAACTGGCGCAGATCGTCATTTTGACGCTGGACGCGAAGATCACCGATGACGCGCCGGAAGCCTACCGCGGCATGGACCGCTTTGCCGCGCGCAAGCAGATCGTCGCCGACCTCGACACGCAAGGCTTGCTGGAGCAAGTCAAGCCGCACAAACTGATGGTGCCGCGCGGCGACCGCACGGGCGTTGTCATCGAGCCGATGCTGACAGACCAGTGGTTTGTCGCCATGAGCAAACCAGCACCGGAAGGCACGTTCTTCCCAGGCAAATCGATCGCCGAAACGGCGCTCGATAAAGTAGCCAATGGCGAAATCAAGTTCGTGCCGGAAAACTGGAGCACCACCTACAACCAGTGGCTCAACAACATCCAGGACTGGTGCATCTCGCGCCAGCTGTGGTGGGGCCATCAAATCCCGGCGTGGTACGACGACAAGGGCAATATTTTTGTCGCCAAGACGGAAGCGGAAGCCATCGCCAAGGCGCAAGCCGCCGGCAGCACGGGCCCCTTGAAACGCGACGACGACGTGCTCGACACGTGGTTCTCGTCGGCCCTGGTGCCGTTCTCGACCATGGGTTGGCCGGAAGAAACGCCGGACATGAAGGCCTTCCTGCCATCGTCCGTGCTGGTCACCGGTTTCGACATCATCTTCTTCTGGGTCGCGCGCATGGTCATGATGACGGCGCACTTCACGGGCAAGGTGCCGTTTGAAACCGTCTATGTGCACGGTCTCGTGCGCGATTCGACGGGGCAGAAAATGTCGAAGTCGAAAGGCAACACGCTGGACCCGATCGACCTGATCGACGGCATCGACCTGGAAAACCTGATCGTCAAGCGCACGACGGGCCTGATGAACCCGCGCGACGCGGAAAAGATCACCAAGGCCACGCGCAAGGAATTCCCGGAAGGCATTTCGGCCTACGGCACGGACGCCGTACGCTTCACCATGGCCAGCTACGCTTCGCTGGGCCGCAACATCAATTTCGACCTGGGCCGCTGCGAAGGCTACCGCAACTTCTGCAACAAGATGTGGAACGCCACCCGTTTCGTCATGATGAATACGGAAGGCAAGGACTGCACCGCAAACGACGCCGACCTGTCGCAAGCGGACAAGTGGATCATCTCGCTGCTGCAAAAGGCGGAACTGGACGTGGCCAAGGGCTTTGAAGACTTCCGTTTCGACAATATCGCCGCCACCATCTACAAATTCGTGTGGGACGAGTATTGCGACTGGTACCTGGAAGTGGCCAAGGTGCAAGTTCAGCAAGGAACGGAAGGCCAGCAGCGCGCCACCCGCCACACCCTGCTGCGCGTACTGGAAGTGGTGCTGCGCCTGGCCCATCCGATCATCCCATTCGTCACGGAAGCCCTGTGGCAGACGGTGGCGCCATTGGCTGGCAAAACGCTCAAAGCTGAGGGTGACTCCATCATGATGCAGCCGTACCCGATCGCCAACACCGACAAGATCGACGAGTCGGCCGAAGCGTGGATGCAGCAGCTGAAAGCCTTGACGGACGCGACACGCAACCTGCGCGGCGAAATGCAGATCTCGCCTTCCGTACGCGTGCCGCTGATCGTCGAAGCGGGCAATGCCAGCGAGAAAGAAGCACTGGCGTCGTACGCACCGTACATCCAGTCGCTGGGCAAGCTGGCCGACGTGCAGATCGTCGATGCGCTGCCGGACTCGCCAGCGGCCGTCGCCATCGTCGGCACCACCAAGCTGATGCTGAAAGTGGAAATCGACGTGGCTGCCGAACGCGAGCGTCTGGGCAAGGAAATCGCCCGCGTCGAAGCGGAAATTGCCAAAGTCAACAGCAAATTGGGCAATGAAAGCTTTGTCGCGCGCGCCCCTGCCGCCATCGTTGCGCAAGAAAACGAGCGCTTGCTCAGTTTTTCGGCGACAATTGAAAAACTGCGCGAACAGTTTGCTAAACTAGCCAGCGCATAAGGCAAGTTTGGAAGGATTGCGCGGCGTCATTCGTGACGCCGCGCAGCACTGCTGGTCTTGCCTTGGTATATAACTGTTCGTGACACGATCAAAAAACCAATGGAGACTAGCGATGCATAAAGTATTCAAAGCAAGCGTACTGGTGGCCGCCCTGGCCATCGCCGGCAGCGCCACCGCGCGCGACGGCAACTTTACCCCCGTCGGCACATGGAAAACCATCGACGACGCCAGCGGCAAGCCGAAATCCCTCATCGTCATCACGGAAAGCAACGGCGTCTTGCAAGGCAAGATCGACAAGCTGTTCCGCGGCCCGGACGAAGACCAGAATCCCAAGTGCGACAAGTGCACGGGCGCCAAGAAAGACCAGCCCATCGTCGGCATGGTGATCCTGTCCGGCCTGAAATATGACGGCAAGGAATGGACTGGCGGCGAAATCACGGACCCGGCCAATGGCAAGACCTACAAGAGCAAGGCGGAATTGACGGAAGGCGGCACCAAGCTGCAAGTTCGCGGCTATGTCGGCATGCCGATGTTTGGCCGCTCGCAGACGTGGGTGCGCGAAGAGTAAGCTCCCTCTGCCCTGATGAAGCCGGCCTTAGCGCCGGCTTTTTTGCGTCTGTTTTCCGCACACGGCCGTTGTTTTCCAGGCCGAATCGCGTTTTTTTGACCCTATCTCCGAACGCCAGGGGCCTATGCGCGCCACCGAACATACTTGAAGTTTCCTAAATGAAATAGTGCATGCCTGTGACGCCATCGCCCTGTAGCGACAGGCGGCATGGCTCTGCCGGATGACCTCATCCGCGGATGACCGGCAATGACTGCCATGCACAAAGGAACACTATGAATCTCTTCAAGCGATATCTGAACCCGCTGATCGTCTCGGCAGGCCTGCTGGCCATGACCGCCCTGGCCGGCTGCGGCGGCGGCGACCAGGGACGCGATCCTATCCTCGGCTTGCCGGCTGCCACCCTGTCCAGCCTGGCCGTCACGCCAGCCACGGCCACGGTTGCTATCGGTGCGGGCCAGCAATTCACGGCCATCGCCACGTATAGCGACGGCTCCTCGCAAGATGTCAGCGCCAAGTCGGCCTGGACCTCGGCCACGCCAGCCAGCGCGACAGTCAATGCCGCCACAGGCTTGAGCACCGGCATCGCTGCCGGCAGCAGCAGCATCAGCGCCGCATTTGGCGGCAAGAGCGCAGCGGCCCAGTTGACCGTCTCGCCCGCCACTTTGACGGCAATTGCCATCACGCCGCTCGCACCATCGATCGCCATCGCAGCAACGCAGCAATTCACGGTGACGGGCAGCTTCAGCGACGGCGCCACGCACGACGTCACGGCCGTGTCGGCCTTTGCCTCGGCCAGTCCCGCCACGGCCAGCATCGCCGCTGGCGGCCTGGCGCTGGGCAAGGTTGCCGGCACGACGCAGATTACGGCCACCACGGGCGCGCTCACGGCCAGCACCGTGCTGACCGTCACGCCAGCGACCTTGTTGTCGATCGCCGTCACGCCGCAAAACCCGATCATCCCCGTCGCCGCGACGCGCCAGTTGGCCGTCCTTGCCACGTATTCGGATGGCAGCAGCGCTGACGTGACGTCCGGCAGTAGCTTCGTGTCCGCCACGCCAGCCTCGGCCACTGTCGCCAGCGGTGGCCTCGTCACCGGCGTTGCCTTTGGTACCAGCGTCATGAACGCCAGCTTCAACGGCAAGACGGCCAGCACCACCGTCACCGTGCCGACCATTACCCTGGCCAGCATCGCCGTCACGCCGGCCACCGCCAGCATCGTTGTCGGTGCCACGCAGCAATTCATTGCCACCGCAACGTACTCGGACAGCTCGAACGCCATCATCACCAACAGCGCCGCCTGGACGTCGGGCACCGTTGCCAATGCCAGCGTGCTGAACACGGGCGTCGCCACCGGCATCGCCGCCGGCACCAGCAGCATCACGGCCACGGCCGGCGGCCAGTCGGGCAGCGCGCTGCTGACCGTCACTGCCGTCGCCATCCCGCCCGTCCTCAATCCGATCATCCTGGGCCGCGCCGCATCGTTCGGCGTGCTGGCCGGCACCTCGATCACGAACAATTCGGGCGGCACGACCCTGATCACGGGCGACGTGGGTTCGCCTTCGCAAACGGTCGATCCGACCCAGGCAGCTGGTTTTACCAACTACAAGTCGGGCGCCATCCTGGCCGGCGCGATGACGGATTTGCAAACGGCGATCACGGACGGCAACAGCCGCACTTGCGACGTCAGCTTTGCCGGCGGCATAGACCTCGGCGGCCAGACCTTCGGCCCCGGCGTGTATTGCTATGCGGGCGCCATCAGCATCACGGGTACCTTGACCCTGAACGGTCCCGGCGTGTACATCTTCCGCACGGCGCTGACCTTGAACTCGACCGTCAACTCGGTGGTTGCCCTGAACAATGGCGCCACGGCCGACAACGTCAGCTGGCTGCCCGTCGGCCCGACCACCCTGGCCGCGAACAGCGTCTTCAAGGGCAATATCCTGGGCCAGTCGGCCGCCATCACGGTGGGCGACAACACGACCCTGCTCAATGGCCGCGTGCTGACGGCCGCCGCCGTTACCCTGCGCAACAACCAGATCACCAAATAACCGGGACATGACCATGACTATCGCACACACACTGGGCGCCCTGAGCGTCATGACCGGCGCCTTGCTGGCGGCACAATCGGCGCAGGCGCAGGACAACACCTTCATCAACCCGGACTGGGCCAACAGCGCCTGGTACATTGGCGCGGGCGTGGGCCAGTCGCGCGCCACCATCGACGAGCCGCGCCTGCGCGCCAGCCTGGCCGCCAACGGCGAAAGCGTCACCGGCTTCAGCAAGGACCAGCGCGACACCGGCTATAAACTGTTTGTCGGCCGCCAGCTGAACCAGTATTTCGCCGTGGAAGCCGGTTACTTTGACCTGGGCAAGTTCGATTTCAAGTCGACCACCAACGGCAACGGCGTACTGAACGGGCAAGCGGCCTTCCGCGGCGTGAATCTGGACTTGCTGGGCCAGCTGCCGCTGTCGCAGCGCCTGTCCTTGCTGGGCCGTGTCGGCATGCACTACACCAAGACCAACACGGAATTCAGCGGCAACCGCCTGCTGGGTTCGACCAATACCCATGCCAGCGAGCGCAAGCTCAATGCCAAGGTGGGCCTGGGCCTGGAATACAAGTTCAGCGAAGCGCTGGCCCTGCGCGGCGAAGTCGAGCGTTATCGCTTGAACGACGCCGTCGGCAACCGTGGCGATGCGGACCTGTATTCCGTCAGCCTCGTGTATAAACTGGGCCGCCCGGCCAGCGCCACGCCCGCCTACCAGCCGGCGCCAGAAGTCGCCCCGGCCGTCGCGATGCCGGCCCCCGTCATCGTGGCCGCACCGGCGCCAGCGCCCGTGTCGGAAAAAGTGTCGTTTGCCTCCGAAGCGTTGTTTGATTTCGATCAATCGGCGCTCAAGCCGCAAGGCAAGGCCGCGCTGGACCAGCTGCTCGGCCAATTGACGGGCATGGACCTGGAAGTGATCGTCACGGTCGGCCATACGGATGCCGTCGGCCCTGACGCCTACAACCAGAAACTGTCGCAACGCCGCGCCGAAGCCGTCAAGGCCTATCTGGTGGCGCAAGGCGTGGAAACGAACCGTGTCTACACGGAAGGCAAGGGAGAAACGCAGCCGGTGGCCGACAACACAAGTGCCGCCGGGCGCGCCAAGAACCGCCGTGTGACGGTAGAAGTGGTGGGCACACGCAAAGTTGCACGCTAAGTTACATGCACGTAAAAAACCGGCTTGCGCCGGTTTTTTTTCGTCCGCGAATTACTGCGCCGGGGCCGGCTTGCGGTGATGCTTGCTCAAATGCCGGTCCAGGCTATTGGCGAACTGTTGCCGGTCGGACTGGCTGAAGGCGGCCGGGCCGCCCGTGTCCACGCCGCCGCTGCGCAATTCTTCCATGAAGGCGCGCATCGTCAGTTGCTGGGCGATATTATCCTTCGTGTAGAACTCGCCGCGCGGGTTCAGCGCGAAACCGCCCTTGGTCAGGACGTCGGCCGCCAGCGGGATGTCGCCCGTGATGACGAGGTCGCCGGGATTCAACAAACGCACGATTTCCTGGTCGGCCACGTCGGCGCCGGACGGCACTTGCACGGTGCGGATGAAACGCGAGGGCGGCACGCGCAAGCCCTGGTTGGCGACCAGGATGAGCGGCAGCTCCAGGCGGTCGGCCACGCGGTACAAAATTTCCTTGATGACGACGGGACAGGCATCCGCGTCGATCCAGATTTGCATACCCGGCATACCTTCCTGCGCCATCACAGTTCCCACGCTTCGCCGCCCGGGCCCATGCGCGGCGCGCTGACGCCGAAGTGCAGATAGGCAGCCGGCGTGGCGACACGGCCACGGGGTGTGCGCTGCAGGAAACCTTGCTGTATCAGATACGGTTCCAGCACGTCTTCGATGGTATCGGCCGCTTCGCCGATGGCCGCCGCCAAGTTGCCGATGCCGACGGGGCCGCCGCCGAACTTGAACAGCACGGCTTCGAGCAGCTTGCGGTCCATCACGTCGAAGCCGGCGGAATCGACGTCAAGCATGGCCAGCGCGCGGTCGGCCACCACCTTGGTGATTTCGCCATTGCTTTTGACTTCCGCGAAATCGCGCACGCGGCGCAACAGACGGTTGGCGATACGGGGCGTGCCGCGGGCGCGCTGGGCGATCTCATGCGCGCCTTCCGGGTCGATCGGGGCTTTCAGCAAGGCCGCGCTGCGCGTGACGATCTTCGTCAGTTCGCCCGTGTTGTAGAACTCCAGGCGCGCAACGATGCCGAAGCGGTCGCGCAGCGGATTGGTCAGCATGCCGGCGCGCGTGGTGGCGCCGACCAGGGTAAACGGTTGCAGATCGAGTTTCACGGAACGGGCGGCCGGGCCTTCGCCGATCATGATATCGATTTGATAATCCTCGAGCGCCGGATATAAAATTTCCTCAACGACCGGCGACAGCCGGTGGATTTCATCGATGAACAGGACGTCGTTCGCTTCCAGGTTCGTCAAAATCGCCGCCAGGTCGCCCGGGCGCTCGAGTACGGGGCCCGAGGTCTGGCGCAAATTGACGCCCATTTCGCGCGCGATGATGTGCGCCAGGGTCGTCTTGCCCAGGCCTGGCGGGCCGAACAGCAAGGTGTGGTCGAGCGCTTCCTTGCGCTGGCGCGCGGCCGTGATGAAAATCTCGAGCTGGTCGCGGATCTTTTCCTGCCCGACATACTCGTCGAGCTGCTTGGGACGCAAGGCCCGTTCGATCGCCTCTTCGTTGTGCGAGATGGGCGCCGCGTCGATGATGCGCTGTTCCGTGAAGCTGTCGGTCTGGATGCTCATGCCCTATCAGCCTTTCGACAGCGCTTTCAGCGCCAGTTTGATGCCGTCCGATACGCCGGTACCTGCCGGCACGTTCTTCACGGCGGCCAGCGCTTCCTTGTCCGAATAGCCGAGCGCGACCAGGGCATTCAAAATGTCCGATTGCGCGTCGGGCGCCGCATGCGCGCCGCCGGCGCCGATATCGGCACCCAGCTTGCCCTTCAATTCCAGCAACAGGCGCTCGGCCGTCTTCTTGCCGATGCCCGGCACTTTCACCAGGCGGCCGGAATCCTGCAGGGTAATCGCCTGCGCCAGATCGGCAATCGTCATGCCCGAGAGAATCGACAGCGCCATGCGCGCGCCCACGCCCGTGATCTTGATCAACTGGCGGAACACGGCGCGCTCGGCCGCATTGCCGAAGCCAAACAGCAGGTGCGCGTCTTCGCGGATGGCCTGGTGCGTGAACAGCACGACTTTTTCGCCCAC
Source organism: Janthinobacterium sp. HH104 (assembly GCF_001758715.1). Lineage (NCBI taxonomy): Bacteria > Pseudomonadati > Pseudomonadota > Betaproteobacteria > Burkholderiales > Oxalobacteraceae > Janthinobacterium > Janthinobacterium sp. HH104. The sequence goes on from NZ_LRIB01000058.1 coordinate 182,315, forward strand.
GTGGGGCAAGTTGTAAAAGGTGCTCATCGGCACGTCGACTTCATAGCCGACGCCCTGGCAATCGACCAGCAATTGTGGCGGATTCTTTTCAAGCAAAATACCGGAGAGACGGCCTATCATCGCGTGTTCCTAATGTTGTGTATCGTTGTTTCTATTGATATGAGGGCCATGCGCCTACCCTACTAAACGGCCGCGCTTCATGCGCAGACCCTGCAGTTGCGGCGCCAGCGCGCCGATCATGGCCAGCGCATCGATGCTGTTGGCATGGCAAATGGCCACGCCCAGCGCGTCGGCCGCATCCGTACCGGGCAAGCCGGGCAAGGACAACAACCGCGACACCATTTCCTGCACCTGCTCCTTGGCCGCCTTGCCGTGACCCGTGACAGCCTGTTTCACTTGCAGCGCCGTGTATTCGGCCACCGACAAATCGGCATGGACGAGCGCGCAAATGGCCGCGCCGCGCGCCTGGCCCAGCAGCAAGGTCGATTGGGGATTAACGTTGACAAACACTTTTTCGATGGCCGCGCAATCGGGCTGGTAGGTGCCGACGATCTCGCTCACGCCCCGCAGGATGACCTTCAGGCGCGGCGGTAATTCCCCTTCGGAACCCGTCTTGACGGTCCCCGACGCGATATAGCGCAGCTTGTTGCCGTGTTTTTCAATGACCCCAAAGCCGGTCGTGCGCAGGCCAGGATCGATGCCAAGAATAATCATCGCCAGATTCTATAATGAATACGGCAGGCACCGGTGAATAACCGG
>NZ_LRIB01000059.1:0-4007 GCF_001758715.1 Janthinobacterium sp. HH104
ACAAAGCGTTGTGTTTGTCAGCTGCGAAGAAGGAAGAGTATGAAGCATTTCGCTACGTCCGTCAACTCCTTCTTTTTACTACCCAGCCTTTTCAGACTGTCCCTTTTATCTCGCATTTGACTGCGTCTCATTGGGGAGGCGAACTATAGCAAAGCCCCGCCAGTCTTGGCAAGGGCTTTCAATCGCTATCCGTGTTTTTGTTCAGGCGGCCAGCAGGGCTTTGACCAGGTTTTTCTTGTCGACAGACTCCGGGGCATCAACATGCAGCGCCTTGAGCACCTGGTCGAGATGATGCAACATGATGCCGACTGCAGCGTCGGCATTGCCAGCCTTGGCCGCCTCGATGAACAGCGCATGCTCATCCGATGAGCAACTGGCGTCTTCGCTGGACTGCTGGTGCATGGCGATCAGCGAGGTCCGCGCCGTCAGTTTGCGCAAGATTTCTTTCAACACCAGATTACCAACGATATCGGCCAGCAGGATGTGAAAGTCACCCAGCAACCTGGCGCGCAGCGGCAGATCGTTTTGTGACAGGGCCTGGCGTTCCAGCGCAAGGTGGGCATCGATGCGGCGATAATCGTCGGCCTTGGCGATGGTCACGAAATCACGCGCTAGACCGGCCTCGAGCGTGCGGCGCACGGCAAAGATTTCGCGCGCCTCGCGTTCACTGAGCTTGCACACACAAGCGCCCTTTTCCGGAATGATCTCGATGAGCTCATCCTTCGACAGCATCAGCAAGGCCGCACGGATCTTGGTACGACTGACCGAATACACGCGGGCCAGGGCCTCTTCCTTGAGCTTGGTGCCAGAGGGCAAGCGGCGTTCGATAATCGCCGCCGCAATATCCGCAGCGATCTCCTCGCACGAGTTGGTAACAGCTGGTGTAGTGGGGTCAAGCATGCGGGATCTGGCTTTGGCAAAAACGATCAGGAAACCGAACTGATGAAACTGGCCAGTTCCGGCGTTGACGGCGCGGCAAACAGCGCCTTCGGATCACCCTGCTCATGGATTTTTCCCTGGTGCATGAAGACCAGTTGATCGCCCACCTCACGTGCGAAGCGCATTTCATGCGTGACCATGATCAAGGTCATGCCATCCTCGACCAGCTTGCGCACCACGGCCAGCACTTCGTTCACCAGTTCCGGGTCAAGCGCCGAGGTGATTTCATCGCACAACAGTATTTTCGGCTGCATCGCCAGTGCCCGGGCGATTGCCACACGCTGCTGCTGGCCGCCCGACAGCTGGTCTGGAAACGACTCAAAGCGATCGGCAAGGCCGACTTTTGCCAGCGCATCGCGCGCAAGCGCCTCTGCTTGCTGCTTGCCGATTTTTTTGACCACCGTCGGTGCCAGCATCACATTCTGTCCGGCCGTCAGATGCGGATACAGATTGAACTGCTGAAACACCATGCCGACTTTCAGGCGCAACTGGCGCAAATCGGTCTGGCCGACGGTGACCCTCACGCCATCGACGTCGAGCGAGCCTTCATCGAAACTTTCCAGTCCATTGATCGAGCGCAGCAAGGTACTCTTGCCCGAACCACTGCGTCCGATCACTGCCGTCACTTGGCCTTCCTTGACGCGCAAGTCGATGCCCTTGAGGACATGATGCGCACCAAAGCGCTTGTGCAAACCATTGATGCTAACGAGAGACATTGATTTTCCTTTCCAGGCGGCGGGCATACAGCGAAAGCGGGAAACACAGGCAAAAATACATCAGGGCGATCAGGCCATACACGGTGAAGGGCGCAAACGTGGCGTTGCTGATCATCGAGCCGGCCTTGGTCAGCTCGACAAAACCAATAATGGACGTGACCGCCGTCGCTTTCACGACCTGCACGGAAAATCCGACCGTCGGCGCAACGGCGATGCGCAACGCCTGCGGCAAGATCACGTGGCGCATCTGTTCTATATATGTCATTGCCGTGCTGGCAGACGCTTCCCACTGACCGCGCGGAATCGCCTCGACGCAACCGCGCCAGATTTCCGCCAGGTAGGCGCTGGTAAACAAGGTCAGGGCCACGCTGGCGGCCAGCCAGGGCGACACTTGCATGCCGGTCAGCGACAGGCCAAAGAACAGCAGGAACAATTGCATCAGCAGCGGCGTGCCCTGGAACAGCTCGATGTACATGACAGCAAACTTGCGCAGCAGCCGCGCGCTCGAGGTGCGCATCATCAGGATGGCGATACCGACCAGGCCACCGCAAACAAAGGCGATCAAGGACAGCAAGACCGTCCAGCGCCCCGCCAGCAGCAAGTTGCGAATGATGTCCCACAGGGAAAAATCGCTCATGTGGCTCTGCTTGCCAGCACGTAGCGGCCAAACAGGCCCAACGCGCGGCGCACGCCGACCGCCAGCAAAAAGTACATGATGGTGACGACGAAATACACTTCGAAGGAGCGGAAGTTACGCGAGGTAATGAAGCCGGCGCCAAAAGTCAGCTCTTCGGCCGAAATTTGCGAACACACGGACGATCCCAGCATCACGATCACGATCTGGCTCGACAAGGCTGGCCACATCTTGAGCAAGGCCTGGCGCAGGATCACGCAGCGAAAAATCTGGAAGCGCGACATCGCCAGCGCCGAAGCGGCCTCGATATGGCCTTTCGGCACAGACTCTACGCCGGCGCGGATGATCTCGGTGCTATAGGCGCCCAGGTTGAGCACCATCGCAATCGTTGCCGCCTGCCACTCGCTCAAATGAATGCCGAGGCTGGGCAAGCCAAAGAAAACAAAAAATAGCTGCACGATGAACGGCGTGTTGCGGATCAGCTCCACATACACGGTGTAGACCGGGAACAGCACGGGCAGTTTCCAGGCACGCGAGATGGCGCCAAGAATACCGATGGCGACACCGAGCACGGTGCCAACGAGTGTCAAACGCAAGGTGCCGATCACGCCGTTGTACAGGTACTCGCGGTATTCCCAGATACTGCTGAAATCAAAAGTGTATGCCATGGTGCGCTTGACCCGTTACAGCAGGGCGGTGACAGGACGCGTTGTTTTCAGCCATTTCTGGGCGATGGTATTGAGGCTGCCGTCTTCTTTCGACTTGGCCAGGATGGTATTGATTTGCGCCAGTAACTTCGGTTCGCTTTTATTGATGCCGACGTAGCATGGAGAATTTTTGATAAAGAATTTGAATTCGAGTTTTTTGGCAGGCTGTTTTTCGACAATTGCGCCAGCCACCACGTTGCCAGTGGCAATCAAGGGCACCTGGCCGGACAGGAAAGCAGAAATGGTCGCGTTATTATCTTCAAAACGCTTGATGGTGGTATTGGCCGGCGCAATCTTGCTCAGTTCAAGATCTTCCACGGCGCCGCGGGTGACGCCCACGGTTTTACCTGCCAGTTGCTCGGCCTTGCTGATCGTCTGATCCGCACCACCGAATACGCCGCTGAAGAACGGCGCATACGCTGCGCTGAAATCGATGACTTTTTCACGCTCCGGGTTTTTACCGAGACTGGAAATAACCAGGTCGACTTTTTTGGTATTGAGGTAAGGAATGCGATTGGCGCTGGTCACAGGCACCAATTCCAGCTTGACGCCAAGGCCTTTGGCCAGCATTGCGGCCACGTCAATGTCGTAGCCAACGGGTTTCATGTCAGGGCCGACCGATCCGAAAGGCGGGAAATCCTGGGGCACGGCCACGCGCAAGACCTTGGCCTTGAGAATATCGTCGAGCGCCTCGGCATGGGTCAGCGGTGCGGCAAGTACGGTGGCGGACAAGATCAGCGACAACAGGATCGAACGACGGTTCATGGACAACTCCTCAAGGTGGGATGGAGCGTGCTATCCCGTGATGAACAGCGCGCCATAATCCTTGAGCAGTTTCCGTGCCTGCATACAAAGCCTGCATACGATCTGCAAAGCTCCCATTTCTGCATAGTTTTTGAGCAGTGCCTGACTTTCTGCACCACACCATGCACGAATCGGGTGCGCCCAACAAACCACCAGACGTAAAAAAACCCCAACCGGATCACCGGAAGGGGTTTTTTCGAATAACAA